>CAXGVP010000024.1:0-15361 GCA_964013055.1 uncultured Albimonas sp. | reverse complement strand
CCCCGACGACCCCGAGCGCGGCCTGAGCATCGGCGCGGCGCGCGGCCCCGCGCGCCCGCCCCATTCCGACAGAACAGAGAGGTGAGACCATGTCCAAGCTGATCCTTCCCCGCCAGGGCTTCGCGCCCAGCCGCCGCGCCGTGCTCGCCGGCGGCGCCGCCGTCTTCGCCATGGCCGCAGCCCCCCGCGCCCGCGCCGCCGAGCCGAAGAAGGGCGGCGAGTTCAAGCTGGTCGCCTCGGGCAACACCTCCGACAGCCACGATCCGGCGACCTGGGGCACCTCGGGGATCATCAACATCGGCCTGTGGGGCGCGGTCTACAACAACCTCACCGAGGTGCATCCCTCGGGCGAGGTGATCGGCGAGCTGGCCGAGAGCTTCGAGCCCTCCGCCGACGCCAAGACCTGGACCTTCCGCCTGCGCGACGGCGTGACCTTCCACGGCGGCCAGTCGCTGGAGGCCGCGGACGTGGCCGCCTCGATCAACCACCACCGGGGCGAGAATTCCACGTCGTCCGCCAAGGGCATCGTTGCGCCCATCGTCGAGATCCGGGTTCCCGACGCGAAGACCGTGGTCTTCGAGCTCGACCAGGGCAACGCCGACTTCCCCTTCATCCTGACCGACTACCACCTGGTGATCGGCAAGGCCTCCGAGGGCGCCATCGACTGGGAGACCCCCAACGGCACCGGCGGCTACACCTTCGTCAGCCACGACCCCGGCGTGCGCATGGTGCTGGAGCGCAACCGCGACTACTGGAAGGAGGGGCGGGCGCATTTCGACCGGGTGCAGCTGATCTCGATCCGCGACCCCGCCGCCCGCATGAACGCGCTGGTGACGGGCGAGGTGGACGCGATCTCCTCGGTCGACATCAAGTCGATGTCGCTGCTGGCCCGCGCCCCCGAGATCGAGGTGATGGAGACCCCCGGGACCCAGCACTACACCTTCCCGATGTGGTGCGATTCCGCGCCCTTCGACGACGTCAACGTGCGCCAGGCCCTGAAGCTGGGCATCGACCGCGAGGCGATGCTGCAGACGATCCTGCAGGGCCACGGCTCGGTCGGGCGCGACAGCCCGATCACGCCGGCCAACCGCTTCTTCGACCCGGAACTCGCGGTGCCGACCTACGACCCCGAGCAGGCGCAGGCGCTGCTGAAGAAGGCCGGCCACGACCGGCTGGCGGTGGACCTGTCCGCCGCCGACGCGGCCTTCGCCGGCGCGGTGGATGCCGCCACCCTGTTCCAGGAAAGCGCCTCGGCCGCGGGCATCGACCTCAACGTGATCCGCGAGCCCGACGACGGCTACTGGTCCAACGTGTGGCTCAAGAAGCCGTTCTGCGCCTGCTACTGGGCCGGGCGGCCGACCGAGGACTGGATGTTCTCCCAGGTCTACGCCTCGGACAGCCAGTGGAACGACGCCCACTGGAAGAACGCGCGCTTCGACAGCCTGCTGCTGGAGGCGCGCGCCGAGCTCGACCAGGGCAAGCGCGCCGAGATGTATGGCGAGATGCAGCGGATCGTGGCCACCGACGGCGGCACGATCATCCCGCTCTACGCCAACTACGTGGACGCCCGGAACAGCCGGATCGCGACGGGCGAGCAGGTGTCGACCGCCAACGCGCTCGACGGCTGGAAGTGCATCGAGCGGTGGTGGGTCGCCTGACCGGGGGCTTCGGCCCCGCGTCCCCGTCGGCGGCGCACGCGCCCGCCGACGGGCCGGCGCCCGGCGCCCGGGGGGCCGGCGCCGTCCCCGGCGCCGGCACGCGCGACAGCGCGCCCTACGCCCCGGCCGGCGGGCCGGGGCCCGGGTCGCGCTCGCCGGGCGAGACCGAGCGGATCGGCTTCCTGCTGATCCCCCAGTTCTCGATGATGGCCTTCATGTCGGCGACCGAGCCGCTGCGGGTGGCCAACCGCCTCGCCGGGGCGCCGCTCTATGCCTGGACGGTGGTCTCCCCGGACGGCGAGGCGGTGGTCTCGTCGTCCGGCCTCACGGTGATGGCCGACGGCCCGCTGGCCGCGGCGAAGGACCTGCCGAGCCTGTTCGTGGTGGCCGGGTTCGAGCCTGACGCCCACGCCGCCCCGCCGCTGCTGGCGGGCCTGCGCCGGATGGCGCGGGCCGGGGCGACGCTGGGGGCGCTGGATACCGGCGCCTTCCTGCTGGCGCGGGCGGGGCTTCTGGACGACGCCCGCGTCACCCTGCACTGGGAGGCCGCGCCGGCCTTCCGCGAGACCTTCCCCGACATCGAGGTCAGCCAGGATCTCTACGAGCTCGACGGCCGCCGGATCACCTGCGCGGGCGGCACGGCGGCGATGGACATGATGCTGGACATGATCGCCGCCCGCCACGGCCAGGACCTTGCGGTGGCGGTGGCGCGGCAGTTCATCCAGGACGGGATGCGCGCGCGCTCGGTGCGCCAGAAGGGCCGGTTCCCGGCGATGCGCGGGCGCCCCGACCGCCGCCTGACCGCGGCGCTGGAGATGATGCAGCGCGAGCTCGACCGCCCCCTGCCCCCCTCGGAGGTGGCGCAGGCCGCCAACCTCTCGGTCCGCCAGCTCGAGCGGCTGTTCCGCGACCGTCTCGGAGAATCCCCCGCCGCCGCCCACCTGCGCCTGCGGCTGGAACGGGCGCGCGAGCTGCTGCGCCAGACCGACCTGCGGGTGCTGGAAGTCGCCACCGCCACCGGCTTCGCCTCGGGCGCCTCCTTCGCCCGCGCCTACCGCTCGGCCTTCGGCGAAGCGCCGCGCAACGACCGCCGCGAACCCGACCTGCCCCGCGCCTGACGCCCGGCGCCGCCCCCGGGGCGGTCCCGGGCCTCTTGCGCTTCGCCGCCGGCGCGGGGCGGGCGCGGCGTGCTCCGCGGCGGGCGCCGTCAGGCCTGGGCGGCGACGAGGGCCGCGCAGGCCTCGCGTTCCAGGACCATTTCGGCATGGCCCAGCGCCTCCGCGAAGCCGAGGCGGTCGTAGAAGCGTCGCGCGTGGGGGTTGTCGTCATAGACCTGCAGCTTGAGGAAGCTCGCCCCCCAGACCGCCGCCGCATCGGCCAGCGCCGCCGCCAGCAGCCGGGGCCCGAGCCCCTGCCCCCGCGCCTCGGCCGAGGTCCAGAGGTCGGAGACGTAGATCCCCGCCGCCCCGCGGATCGTGGAAAAGATCGGCGTGTAGAGCGTCGCCCCCGCCAGCCCCCCCGGCCCGGCCTCGGCCAGCTGCGCCCGGGCCAGCGGCGCCGGGCCGTGAAGGACGCGGGAGAGGTCGGCCTCGCTCGCCTCGAACGGGTCGCCCATGGTCTGCGCAAGGCTCGCGAGCGCCGCGCGCAGCCGGGGGACGTCTGCAGGCTCTGCGAGGCGGATGACGGTCATCGGGCGGTCCTTTCGGCGGCATTCGGGCCCGGCGGGGCCTCGGCAAAGGTCCCCTCGACCTGCAGGAGGCGGAGCGCTGGCGCAAGGCCCCCGACCGGGCGCGGCCTGCGGCGGGCCGGGAGCGGCCCCGGATCAGCTCCGGGGCGCCCCCGGCGTGGGACGGCCTCAGCCCGAGCGCAGCAGCGGGGCGAGCTCGTGCGCGAGCGCGGTCAGGGCGGCGTCGAGCCCCTCGACGATCTCGTCGAGATGGGCGGGCTCCACGATCAGCGGCGGGCAGACGAGGATGTGATCGCCCTCGGTCCCGTCGCGGGTGCGGCGGGAGTAGACGATCAGGCCCCGCTCGTAGGCGAGGTCCACCAGGCGCTGGTGGGCATTGAGGCGGGCCGGCAGGGGGGCCTTGGTCTCGCGGTCGGCCATCAGCTCGAAAGCCGTCAGAAGCCCCTTGCCGCGGACGTCGCCGATCAGCTCGTGCTTCTGCATCAGGCCGTGGAGGCGGGCCATCAGCGCCTCGCCCATGGTCTCGGCCCTGGCGCAGAGGTCCTGGCGGGCGAGTTCGTCCAGCACGCCGAGGCCGGCGGCGCAGGCGAGCGGGTTGCCGGCATATGTAAAACCGTGGGCGAAGCCGCCGGCGTCGAGAACCGGGTCCACCAGCGCCTCGTCGACGATCATCGCGCCCAGGGGGGCGTAGCCGGCGCCGAGGCCCTTGGACATGACCACGATGTCGGGGCGGGTTCCCCAGTGCTCGCAGCCGAGGAATCGGCCGGTGCGCCCGGCGCCGGTCATCACCTCGTCCATGATCAGCAGGACGCCGTGGCGGGTGCAGATCTCGCGGATCCGCTCCATGTAGCCGGCGGGGGGGACCAGGGCGCCGGTGGAGGCGCCGCCCACGGGCTCGACGATGAAGGCGGCGACGGTCTCGGGGCCCTCGGCCTCGATCGCGGCCTCGAGCATGTCGGCGTAGTGGCGGCCGGTTTCGGGATCGTCGGGGTCGAGGCCGTCGAGGTAGGCGCGGGGCGCCGGGACCTTCGGCATCGCCTGCATCATCGGCTCGAAGGGTTTCGTGAGGGGCGCGTAGGAGGTGACCGAAAGCGCCCCGAGGGTGCAGCCGTGGTAGGACGGCGCCCTGGAAAAGATCTTCCAGCGCTCGGGCTGGCCGGTGGCGAGCGCATGCTGGCGGGCGAGCTTCATGGCGCTCTCGACCGCTTCGGAGCCGCCGGAGACGAAGAACACGCGGGAGAGGCCCTCGGGCATCAGGGCGGCGAGGCGGGCGGCGAGGGTCTCGGAGGCCTCGGTCTCGAAATGCAGGCGGTAGCCGAAGGTGGCCTTCTCCATCTGGCGCTGCATGGCGGCGAGGACGTTGGGGTTCGAGTGGCCGATGTTGCACACCATCGCCCCCGAGGAGCCGTCGAGGTAGCGCCGCCCGTCCTTGTCCCAGATGTAGACGCCGCGGGCCTGCTCCAGCACCGGCTTGCGGCCGCGGCCCTGGTAGAAGAGGTGGCTCATCTCAGGCCCTCAGCGCTGCGCAGTCGCGGGGGCGGAAGGCGGCGAGGACGGCCTCGCCCTCCGCGAAGGGGCGCTCGTCGATCATGTTGATCGCCTGCATCTGGCGCTCGCCCAGGCGGACGAAATAGCGGACGGTCTGGCCCTGGTAGTCCACCGTCTCGACCGTGGCGGGGGCGGAGATCATGCCCTCCGGCGCCGCGCCGGCCGGCATCAGCTGGAGTTTTTCCGCGCGCAGGACCAGCTTGGCAGGGCCCTGGGCGACGCCGGGGGCGCGGGCGGCGGCGACCTCGACCGGGCCGAAGACCGGGGCGTCGAGGGTGGCGCCCTGCGACGAGGCCTGCGTGCAGGGGGCGTCGAAGATGTTGGAAGCGCCGAGGAAATTGGCCACGAACTCGGAGGCGGGGGCGTTGTAGACCTCCTCCGGCGTGCCGACCTGTTCGACGTGGCCGGCGCTCATCACCACGATGCGGTCGGACATGGCCAGCGCCTCGGACTGGTCGTGGGTGACGAAGACGGTGGTCACGCCGATGCGGTCCTGGATGCGCTTGAGCTCCACGCGCATGTCCTCGCGCAGGTTGGCGTCGAGCGCCGACAGCGGCTCGTCCAGCAGCAGCACGTCGGGGTTCACCACGATGGCGCGGGCGAGCGCGATGCGCTGCTGCTGCCCGCCGGAAAGGGCGCTGGGGCGGCGGTCGCCGACGTGGGGGAGCTGGACGAGGTCAAGCGCGTCCCGGACGCGGCGGGCGATCTCGTCCCTGGAGACTTTCCGGTATTTCAGGCCGAAGGCGACGTTCTCGGCCACCGTCTTGTGGGGGAACAGCGCGTAGTTCTGGAACACGATGCCGAGGTTGCGCTTGTGGATCGGCGTGTCGTTCATCCGTTGGCCGCCGATCAGGATCTCGCCCTCGGTCGGATCCAGCAGGCCCGCGATCATCCGCAGGTTGGTGGTCTTGCCGCAGCCGGAGGGCCCGAGCAGCGTCACGAAGGCGCCGTCGGGGATCTCGAGCGTGGTCTTGTGGACGGCGGTGAAGTCGCCGAAGCGCTTCACGATGTCCTTGAGGATGACGGAACTCATGGGGCGCGGGTCTCCGGGCCGTGACGGGCGGCGAGGGGTGCGCCCGCCCGGTCCGTGCAGGAGCCACGGGCCGGACGGGCGCGGACTGAGGCCGTGAGCCGCCTCAGTAGCCTTTCTGGACGCGGCCGAAGGTCTTCGACCACTCGGCCTCGTGGCCGTTCCAGTATTCGGGATCCGCGAACGTCAGCCCGTCGAGCGTGCCCGAGGGGTCGAAGGCCGGCAGGGTGGGGATCTTCTCGCCCAGATCGACCTTCTGGGGGTCGAGCGCGGGCGGGTAGTTCTGGCCCTCGGCCACCGCGATGGCGGTTTCGGGGGCGAGCATGAAGTTCAGAAGCTCCTCGCAGGCCTCCATGGGCGAGCCCTTGAGGACGAACATGCACTCCTGCCAGCCGTAGCCGTTGGGGGGGTCGTAGTAGCCGATGTCGTGGCCCTGCTCCTGCAGGGCGTAGATGCGGCCGGACCAGCCCTCGGTGACGTGGATCTCCTCTTCGGCCAGCAGCGACATCAGCTCGGCGCCCGAGGTCCAGTATTTCAGGGCGAGGTCGCGGTGGGCGCGGATGGCGTCCCAGCAGGCGTCCTCGTCCGTCACGCCGTTGGGGTCCTGGTCGGTCTGCAGGGCGGCGTACCACATGCGGGTGCGCCAGTCGGACCAGCCGCCGATCTTGCCCTTGTGGGCCTCGTCGATGAGGATCTTCGCGCCCTTCTCCTGCATCTCCTCGTCGGAGATGTGGGCGCGGTTGTAGGCCAGCCCGGTGGTTCCGTAGTCGTAGGGCACGCAGCTCAGCGTGCCGCTGGAGACGTTGCGGAACACGTCCACCAGCTTGGGGATCACGTACTCCAGGTTGGGGATGTTGGCCTCGTTGAGCTCCGAGGTCAGGCCCAGCCCGTGATAGCGCGCGTAGTCGAAGACGCCCGAGAGGTGGGCGATGTTGTATTCGCCCGGCTGGGAGGCCTTCACGCGGCTGAGGTATTCGTCCCCGCCGCCGAAGGTGCCGTCCACGACGGTGATCCCGGTTTCGGCGGTGAACGGGTCGAAGGCGTTGGCGCGCAGCGCCTCGGAGACGACGCCGCCCCAGCCGTCGAAGCGCACCTCGGAGACCGACTGCGCCAGCGCCCGGTAGGGGGTGACGAGGCCGTAGGCGGCGCCGGCCGCGCCCAGCAGGCCGAGGAACTTGCGGCGGTCGAGGTCCCCGTTCAGCACACGCTCGCGCGCGCGTTCGTATCGGGTGGTGGCGTCCATCTTGCGGGTCATCGCGGTCTCCTTGTCGGGGTGGAAGCGGCCGGGCGTCTGGCGGCCCGGTCCGCGAAGGGCTCAGCCGCTGCGGGCGGCGAGGCGGCGGGCGACGGCGGCGCCGATCAGCGGCAGGCCGACGGTCATGGCGATCATCACCGTGCCCAGCGCGTTGATCTCGGGACTGATCGAGTTGCGCAGCATGGCGAAGATCTGGGTGGGCACGGTCTCGACGCCCCCGGGCTTCCAGAACAGCGTTCCGGTGATGTCGTCGAAGCTGATGGTGAAGGCGAAGAGCGCGCCGGCCGCGACCGCGGGGGCCATCAGGGGAAGCGTGACCGCGAAGAAGGTCTGGACGGGGGAGGCGCCGAGGCTTTGGGCCGCCTCCTCCAGCTCCGGCTTGATGGCGACGAGGCGGGCCTGAACCACCAGCACCACGAAGGGCAGCGTGAAGATCACGTGGCCGAAGAGGAGAAGCGCGAAGCTCTTGTGCAGGCCGAGGAAGTTGAGGAACAGGAGCAGGGCGACGGCCAGCACCACCTCGGGCACCAGGATCGGCGCGATCAGCAGGGTGGAGACGGCGTTGGCGCCGGGGACGCGGTACCGGACCAGGGCAAGGCTCGCCAGCACGCCGAGCGTGGTGGAGATGACCGCGGTCAGCAGGCCCAGCACGATCGAGGTGCGGAAGGCGCGCAGGATCGCCTCGTTCTCCGCCAGCTCGACGAACCAGCGCAGGGAGAAGCCGGTCATCGGGAAGGCGCCGAACTGGGAGGCGTTGAAGCTGAGCAGCACCACCACCGCGACCGGCAGGAACATGAAGACGTAGACCAGCACGGCCCAGGTCGAGACGGCCGCCCAGCCGAGGGAAAGCCCGCGCATCAGCCCAGCCCCTTCATCAGCTGGGCCATGCCCAGGTAGCGGTTGTAGATCGCGACCAGCAGCCCCAGCACCGCCAGCAGCATCAGGCTGAGCGCCGAGCCGAGCGGCCAGTTGAGCTGGGTGATGATCGCCTCGAACACCAGGTTGGCGAACATCGCGTCGGTCGGCCCGCCCAGCACCAGAGGGGTGATGTAGGTCCCCGCCCCCAGCACGAAGCACAGCAGCCCCCCGGCGGCGAGCCCCGGCAGCGACAGCGGCAGCGTCACCTCGAGGAACGCCTGCCAGCGGGTCGCGCCCAGCGAGGTCGCGGCGTCCTCGAGGTTGGTGTCGATCCCCTCCAGCGAGACGAAGATGTTGAGGATCATGAAGGGCAGCAGGAAGTGCACCAGCCCCAGGATCACGGTCGTCTCGTTGTAGAGCATGTTGATCGGCTCGGAGATCACGCCGACCGCCATCAGGCCCGAGTTGATCGCCCCCGAGACGCCCAGGATGTTGATCCAGCTCATCGTGCGGATGATGTAGCTGATCCAGAACGGCAGCATCAGCAGCAGCAGCAGGATCATCTTGTTGCCGCGGGATCGCGCGATGAAATACGCCGCCGGATAGCCCGCCAGCGCGCAGACCGCGGTGGTGATCGCCGCGATCCGCAGGGTCGAGATCAGGATGTCGCGGTAGAAGGCGTCGCTCAGCGCCTCCGCCCAGTTGTCGAGGTGGAAGCCCGCCACGTCCGCGCCCGTCGCCGTGCGCAGCCAGAAGCTGTAGACCACGATGAAGATCAGCGGCACGAACAGCAGCAGCCCCACGGCCGTCAGGGCCGGGGAGAGCAGGATCCAGGGCTGGCGCGCCTCGCGCGCCTCGACGGACGACATTGCAGGGTCCCACCTTCTCGCTGATGCGAAAAGGATGGCGGCGCCGCGCGACATAGATCAAATAGATATCGAGAATTGTCACTAGAGGCTCGATCTATGGCAGCCCCCACGCCCCGCCCTGAACCCGAGCGCATCGCCCGCGAGCTGGACTGGAACCTGCTGCGCACCTTCGTGGTGCTGGCCGAGAGCCCCTCGATCACCGAGGCGGCGCAGCGGCTGCGGCTGAAGCAGCCCTCGGTCTCGGCGGCGCTGAAGCGGCTGGAGGAGCGGATCGGGCGCAAGCTGATCGACCGCTCGCCGGGGCGCTATGCGCTGACGGACGCGGGACGGCTGCTGTATCGCGAGGCGCTGGAGATCAACGGCTCGGTCCTGCGGCTGTCGACGCTGATGCGCGAGCTGACCGACGAGGTGCAGGGCCATGTGAAGCTGGCGCTGGCGAGCCACGTGGTCTGCCCCCTGCTCGACCGGGCGCTGGAGGGGTTTCACCGGGAGCATCCTCACGCCACGCTCTCGATCGACGTGCTGTCGAGCGCCGACGCCATCGCCGAGGTGGCGGCCAAGCGCTCTTCCTTCGCGGTGTGCCTGGTGCGCGACCACAACCCGCGGCTGGAATACCGGCGCCTCTATCGCGAGTTCTTCGGCCTGTTCTGCGGCCCGCCGCATCCGCTGTTCGGGCGCACGGATCTGACGATGGCGGACATGGCGGGCCACCGCTCGGTCAGCTTCGAGACGGACCGGCTGCAGGACGTGCTGCGCCCCGTCACCCTGATGCGGGCGGAGGCGGAGCTGGGGCAGAAGATCACCGGCCTGTCCAGCCATCTGGAGGAGGTGCGCCGGATGATCGTGGCGGGGCTCGGCGTCGGCCCCCTGCCCGTCCATGTGGCCGAGCGGGACGTGCGCGACGGGCTGCTGTGGCAGGTCCCCCCCTACACCGGCCTGCCGGCCATCGACGTGCACGTCGTCTGGAACGAGCACGCGGTGAAGAACCGGGCGGAGGAGCTGCTGCTCGCCCGCATCCTGCAGGCCATCGAGGCGACCCCGATCGAGGCCCGCACCTACGCCTGAGGCGCGCGCGGCGAAAAACCCCTCGCGGGGCGGGGCCTTCGGGCCTAGCGTGCCGCGCAGGAGACGGGCCGAGGGGAGCGAAGACCATGGGCGGACAGGACAGGGCGCTGCGCGAGCGGGCGGCGCAGGTGATCCCCGGCGGCATGTACGGGCACATGGCGACGACGCTGGCCCCGGCCTCCGCCCCCCAGTTCTACGCGAAGGCCGAGGGCTGCCGGCTGTGGGACGTGGACGGGCGCGAATACGTCGACCTGCTCTCGGCCTTCGGGCCCAACCTGCTGGGCTATGGCGAGCCCCGCGTGCTGGCCGCCGCGCGGGCGCAGATGGAGGTCTGCGACACCACCTCCGGCCCCTCTGCGCTGATGGTCGAGCTGGCCGAGGCGATGGTGGCGCGGATCGCGGATGCGGACTGGGCGATGTTCTGCAAGAACGGCTCGGACGCGACCGGCATGGCGGTGATGATCGCGCGCGCCTGCACGGGCCGGAAGGTGATCCTGACCGCGCGCAACGCCTACCACGGCGCCCAGCCCTGGTGCACGCCGCGCCCCGTGGGCGTGCTGCCCGAGGAGCGCGCCCATATCGCCCATTTCGACTACAACGACCTCGGCGCGCTGGAGGCGGCGGTGGCGGCGGCGGGCGAGGACCTGGCCGCCATCCTCCTCACCCCCCACCGCCACGAGACCTTCGAGGATCAGCAGGACGTGGACGCGGCCTTCGCACGCCGCGTGCGGGAGCTGGCCGACCGGACCGGCGCCCTGGTGATGCTGGACGAGGTGCGCACCGGCTTCCGCATGGCCGCGGGCGGCGCGTGGGAGGGATTGGGCGTGGCCCCCGACCTGACCTGCTGGGGCAAGGTGCTGGGCAACGGGCAGCCGATCTCGGCGGTGACCGGGGCGGAGAAGGTCCGCGCGGCGGCGGGATCGGTGTTCGTCACCGGCTCGTTCTGGTTCTCGGGCGCGCCGATGGCCGCGGCGCTGGAGGTGATGGCGCAGGTGGCCGAGGGCGGCTACCTCGACCGCCTGCAGGCCGCCGGGCGACGGCTGCGCGAGGGGCTGGCCGAGCAGGCCGCGCGCCACGACTTCGCCTTCGTGCAGAGCGGGCCGACCGCCATGCCCCTGTTCCGCTTCGAGGACGACGCCGACCTGCGCCGCATCTACCGCTTCTGCGACGTGGCGATCGCGAACGGGGCGTTGCTGAGCCCCTACCACAACATGTTCACCAACGCCGCGATGACCCCCGCCGACGTCGACCGCGTGCTGGAGGCGACCGAGGCCGCCTTCCGCGACCTGCGCGCCCGCAACGCCGACCTGCCCCCCGTCCCCGCCCCGGTGGCCGCCCGCCTCGCCGCCATGGGCCGCTGAGCCGGAGCCGCTGATGTCCCTCACCGACGAAGACCTCGGCTACGCCTCCGCCGCCGATCTGGGCAGGCTCTATGCCGCTGGAGAGGTCGCCCCCTCCGAGGCCGTCGCCGCCGTGCTGCGCCGGATCGAGACGCTGAACCCGGCGTTGAACGCCTTTTCGAGCGTGATGGCCGACGAGGCGATGGCAGCCGCCCGCGCCTCCGACGCGCGCATCCGGGCCGGCGAGGCGCGGCCGCTGGAGGGCGTGCCGGTCACCGTCAAGGATTTCTACGACGTCGCCGGTCAGCCGACCGAGACCGGGTCGTGGGCAGTGCGCAAGGGGATCGCGGCGGCCGACAACCCCGTGGTGGCGCGGTTGCGCGCGGCGGGGGCGGTGATCGTCGGCAAGACCACCATGTCGGAATTCGCCTGGTCGGGCATCAGCCGCAACCCGGTGAACGGGATCACCCACAATCCCTGGGGGCGGGGGCTGAACGCGGGCGCCTCCTCGGCCGGCGCAGGCGTGGCGGCGGCGGCGGGGATGGGGGCGCTGCACCTGGGCTCGGACGGGGCCGGGTCGATCCGGATGCCCGCGCATTTCTGCGGCGTGTTCGGGCTGAAGCCGACCTATGGGCGGACGCCGCATGTGCCGGTCTCGAACAACGACTACGCCACCTACATCGGGCCGATGAGCCGCACGGTCGCCGATTCCGCGGCGATGCTGAAGGTGATGGCGGGACCGCACCCGCTGGACCACACCTCGGCCGAGGCGCCGCCCGCCGACTATCCCGCCCTGCTGGACCGGCCGCTGAAGGGCCGGCGGATCGCGTTTTCCCCCGACTTCGGTCATGCCCGCGTGGACGCGGACGTGGCGGAGGTGGTGGCCCGCGCCGTGACGCTGCTGGAGTCGCTGGGCGCCGAGGTCGAAGAGATCTCGCCCCCCTGGGGCCCCGTCGGCCGCGACATCGGGCGGTTCTTCTGGGCGGCCTTCCTCGGCCGCCGCGCCGCCCTGCTGGAGGAGTTCGAGGACCGCATGGGCGCCGACCTCGTGGCCTGCATCAAGGAGGGGGCGAACTTCTCCGCCACCGACTACCTCGACTGGCGGGAGCGGAAGTTCGCCTATGTGGCGCAGATCGCGCAGACCCTGCAGGCGTATGACTTCCTGGTCTCGCCCGCCGTCTCGGTCGCGGCCTTCCCGGTGGAGCGCGTGCAGCCCGAGTCCTGGCCCCAGCACCCCTGGGACTGGCTGAGCTGGGCCGAGTTCTCCTACCCGTTCGACATGTCCGGCGACCCGGCGGCGTCCGTGCCCTGCGGCTTCACCCCCGCGGGCCTGCCGGTGGGGCTGCAGATCGTGGCCCGGCGCTTCGACGACCTCGGCGTCCTCCAGGCCGCCCATGCCTTCGAGCAGGCGCGCGGCCCCTTCGCGCGCCCGCCCCTGTGACCCCTCAAGGAGCCCCGATGCCCCGAACCTACGCCCCCGCCGACGCCGCCCCCGTCCTGGTCACCGGGGGAACCCACGGAATCGGCGCCGCCTGCGTGCGCCTGCTGGCGGAGGAAGGGTTCCCGGTGATCTTCTGCGGCCGCGACGCCGAGGCCGGCGCGGCGCTGGCCGCCGGGATCCCCGGCACGACCTATTTCGAGGCCGACCTCGGCGGCGCCGCCGGCATCCACGCCGCCGCCGACCGGGCGCTGGAGCTTTCCGGCGGCCGCCTCTCGGGGCTGGTGAACAACGCGGGCGTGGGGGTCCGGGCCGACTTCGCCGGGACCGACGACGCGCTCTACGACCGGGTGATGGACCTCAACCTGCGGGCGCCGACGATGTTGACGGCGCGGCTCTTGCCGGCGCTCTCGGGCGGCTCGGTGGTGATGATCGCCTCGGTGGCGGGCAAGGCCGGCGAGCGGGGCCTGGCGCTCTACACCGCCTCCAAGGCCGCGCTGATCGGGCTGACCAAGTCGCTGGCGCTGGAGATCGGGCCGCAGGTGCGCATCAACGCCGTCTGCCCCGGCCAGATCGAGACCCGGATGATGGGCCGCACCCTCTCGCTGCCCGGCCGTCGCGAGCTGCTGACCGCGCGCATCCCCATGGGCCGCCTCGGCCTCGCCGGGGACGTTGCCGAGGCGGTGGCCTGGCTGATCTCGCCGCGCTCGGGCTACGTCTCCGGCGACGTGGTGACGGTGGACGGCGGCGAGACCGCCGGCCTGATGGTCGCGGAGGACTGAGCATGTCGATCGAGACCTGGAGCCGGACCCTGACCGAGGCGCTGGCCGCCCGCGACCCCGCCGCCGTCGAGGCGCTGTTCCTCCCCGGCGGCTTCTGGCGCGATTTCCTCGCCCTGGGCGACACCCTGCAGACCGTCGAGGGCGCCGAGGCCATCGCCGCCTTCGCCTGCGCCGCAGACGCGGCCCTGACGATCGCGCCCGAGGCCTCGCCCCTGCCGCCCGGCGCCGACCCTGCGCAGGAAGGGTTCGTCGCCTTCCGCACCCGGCTCGGCCATGGCCGCGGCTACGTCCGCCTGCAGGACGGCCGCTGCCGCACGCTGATGCTGACCTTGGAGGGGCTGCACGATCACCCCGAGCCGCTGCGCGCCCGCCGCCCCTCGGGGCTGGTGGACGACCCGGAGGGGCGCAACTGGAAGGAGAGGCTGGCGGCCAAGGGCGAGGGCTTCGGCGATGGAGAAGACCCCTACGTCCTGATCGTCGGCGGCGGCCAGGCGGGGCTGGCGCTGGCCGCGCGGCTGGAGATGCTGGGGGTCCCCTATCTCGTGGTCGACAAGCATCCCCGCGTCGGGGACCAGTGGCGCTCGCGCTACAAGGCGCTGACCCTGCATGATCCGGTCTGGTACGACCACCTGCCCTACATGCCCTTCCCCGACTTCTGGCCGGTGTTCACGCCCAAGGACAAGATGGGCGACTGGCTGGCCGCCTACGCCCACGCCATGGAACTGGCGGTGTGGACGGGGACCGAGTGCCTCGGAGCCTCCCGGCAGGGCGACGGCTGGACCGCGACGCTGAAGCGGGGGGACGAGACCGTGACCCTCTCCCCCGCCCACCTGGTGATGGCGGTGGGCAACGCCGGCTTCCCGAAGGTCCCGGAGTTCGAGGGGCGCGACGCCTTCCAGGGCGTGCAGCTGCATTCCTCGCAGTTCGCCTCGGGCGAGGGGATGGAGGGCCGGCGCGTGGTGATCGTGGGGGCCAACAACTCGGCCCACGACATCGCCGCGGATCTGGCGAGCCACGGGGCGAAGCCCACGATGATCCAGCGCTCCTCCACGATGATCGTGCAGCAGAAGACGGTGATCGGCCCGATGCTCGGGCCGCTGTTCTCGCAGGAGGCGGTGGACCGGGGGATCACCACGGATCGCGCGGACCTGCTGCTGGCCTCGTCTCCGTTCCGGGTGCAGGAGGAGAACGCGCGCCGCCTGTGGGCGAAGGTGCGCGAGGACGAGGCCCCGTTCTACGACGCGCTCGAGTCGGCGGGCTTCGCGCTGGACTTCGGCGTGGACGGCACGGGGATGCTGAAATACCCGCGCACCGCCTCGGGCTACTATTTCGACGTGGGCGCCTGCGCGATGGTGATCGACGGGCGCATCGGGCTGCGTTCGGGCGTCGGCGTGGCGCGGCTGACGGCCGAGGGGGTGGAGCTGGACGACGGCGAGGTCCTGCCCGCCGACATGATCGTCTACGCCACCGGCTTCGGCGCCATGGAGGAATGGGTGGCCCGCCTGATCGACCCCGCCACGGCCGAGCGGATCGGCCGCTGCTGGGGCTACGGCTCGGGCGTCGCCGGCGACCCCGGCCCGTGGGAGGGGGAGCTGCGCAACATGTGGAAGCCCACGCCCGAGCCCGGCCTGTGGTTCATGGGCGGCAACCTCGCGCAGTCGCGCTTCTACTCGCGCCTGCTCGGCCTGCAGCTGAAGGCCCGCCACGCCGGCCTGGCGCTGGCCCCCGCCTGACGCCCCCGCCCGCCCGCGACGTCCGCGGCCCCGGTCGGGGGGCCCCGCCTCATGCGCCCGGCGGCAGGCGACGCCTCATGCGCCCGGTGGCGGACCCC
>CAXGVP010000023.1:0-15413 GCA_964013055.1 uncultured Albimonas sp. | reverse complement strand
CGCCATCGCCGGTTCCAGCCCGCGGTGGCCGAAGCCGATGAAGGGCGTGTGCCCGCCGCGGGCCGCGCGGCGCACCGCCTCCGGCGCGCGGGAGGCCACGAAGATCTCCGGCGGGGCGACGCCGAAGGGGCGCATCGAGAGCTCGGTGGGCTTGACCGCGTAGTGCTCGCCCGAGTGCTCGACCCGGCCCTCTGTCAGCCCCTGTTCGAGGATGTCCCAGATCTCCAGCATCCGGGCGTGCTTCTGCTTTGGATCCAGTCCGAAGCGGTCGAACTCATAGGGCTGGTAGCCGGCGCCGATGCCCAGCACCAGCCGGCCCGAGGCCAGCAGGTCCGCCAGCGCCACCTCCTGCACCAGCCGCAGCGGGTTGTGGAACGGCAGCGCCAGCACCGCCGGCCCCAGCCGGATGCGCGCGGTCTGGCCGGCGAGGTGGCCGACCATCATCAGGGCGTTCGGGCAGATGGAATGGTTGGTGAAATGGTGCTCGGCGAACCAGGCGATGTCGAAGCCGAAGTCCTCGGCCATCTTCACCGCGTCGACGGTGGTCCGCAGCACCGCGACGGGCGCCGAGGTCCGGTCCCGCAGCCCCATCAGGTTGAACAGGCCCAGTTTCGCCCGTCTCATCCGCGCCTCCGTCGCATCGTCGTCCGTCCCGTCCCCTCGCCCCCGGCCTCGCGTCCTGCGCCGTCGCCCGGGGGCCGCGCGCCCCTCGGCTCCGCCCCGCGCGCCCCGGACCTGATCCGGGGCCTCTCGCCGTCCGCCCCCTAGGGCCTGCGCCGGGGGGACGCGCAGCGCCCGCCTCCTCGGTTCGCGCCGGTGGCCAGGAGGCCCCGGGTCAAGCCCGGGGCGCCCGTGGGGCCGGCCGCGTCGCGTCGCCCCGGCGGGGCGCGAGGTTGCGTCGCCCCGGCGGGGCGCCAGGTTACGTCGCCCCAGCGGGGCGCCAGGTTGCGTCGCCCCGGCGGGGCGCGAGGTTGCGTCGCCCCGGCGGGGCGCCGGGTGGCGTCGCCCCAGCGGGGCGCCGGGTGGCGTCGCCCCAGCGGGGCGCCCCGTGACGTCTCCCCGGCGGAGCGCCCCGTGACGAGTCTTCGGCGGGCGCGTCAGGCGGCGGGCGCCAGTCCCTCGGCGGTCAGCGCGTCCAGCGTCTGGTCGAGGGTCTGGCGGAACAGGCCGGCCATCTCCTCGATCTGCGGGCGCTCGATGATCAGGGGCGGGGTGAAGCAGATGCGGTCGCCCGAGGCGCGCACCAGCAGGCCGTTGGCCATCGCCAGCTCCTGCACGCGCGTGCCCACCTTGGCCTCCGGCGCGAACTGGGTGCGCCGCGCCCGGTTGGCCATCAGCTCGACCCCCGCGATCAGCCCGACGCCGCGCACGTCGCCGACCAGCGGGTGATCCATCAGCCCCTCCAGCGCGCCCAGGAAGGCGGGCGAGACCTCGGCCGCGTGCTCGAAGACCCGGTCCTCCTCGTAGATCTCCAGCGTGCGCCGCGCGACGGCGCAGGCCACCGGATGCGCCGCGAAGGTGAAGCCCATCGAGAAATTCCCCAGCCGCGCCGACTGCTCCAGCAGCGCGAGGTGGATCTCCTCGGAGATCATCAGCGCCGAGATCGGCTGGTAGCTCGCCGACAGCGCCTTGCCGCAGCTGACCATGTCCGGCTGGATCGCGTAGGTGTCCGAGCCCCAGGGGGCGCCGGTGCGCCCGAAACCGCAGATCACCTCGTCGGCGATGAACAGCACCTCGTATTTGCGCAGCACCGCCTGAATCTTCTCGAAGTAGGTCCGCGGAGGCGTCAGGGCGCCGCCGCCGCCCTGCACGGGCTCTGCGAAGAAGGCGGCGACCGTCTCGGGGCCCTCGGCCAGGATCAGGGTCTCCAGATCCTCGGCCATGCGGGTCGCGAACGCCTCCTCGCTCTCGCCCTCCTCGTGGAAGCGATACCAGTGGGGGAAGGAGGTGTGCAGGAAGCGATCCGAGATCGGCAGGTCGAACTCGCGATGCATCCCGGGCATCCCGGTCAGGCTGGCGGCGGCGATGGTGCAGCCGTGGTAGCCCATCTGCCGGCCGATGATCTTCTTCTTCTCCGGCCGGCCGCGCAGGTTGTTCACATACCACGCGAGCTTGATGGCGGTGTCGTTGCACTCGGACCCCGAGCAGTGGAACAGCACCTTCGAGAGCGGGTTCCCGGGACGGCCCTCCGGCGCCATCGCCAGCAGCTTCTCGGCCAGGTCCACCGCCGCCAGATGCCCGCGCGAATGGAACGTGTGGTAGTAGGGCAGATCCTGCATCTGGGCGTAGGCGGCCTCCGCCAGCCGCTTCTCGGAGAAGCCCAGCGAGGCGGACCACATCCCCGCCATCCCTTCCAGATACCGCTTGCCGTCCTCGTCGAAGACATAGACGCCGTCGCCCTTCGTCATCAGCGTCGCCCCCGTCTCCTGCATGCCCGAGAGCTCGGTCTGCTGGTGGACGATGGTCGCGAGGTCGCGGGCGCGGTTGGAATTGGGCAGCATGGGGGGCCTCCGGTCAGTCGCCCTGAAGCGCGTCCAGCGAGGGGACGGCCGCCAGCAGGGATCGGGTGTAGGGATGTTCGGGCGCGGTGAAGAGCTTCTCGGTCGGCGCCGCCTCGACGATGCGGCCGGACTTCATCACCAGCGTGTCGGCGCACATCATGCGCACCACGTTCAGGTCGTGGCTGACGAAGAGATAGGCCATGCCCAGCTCGCGGCGCAGCCGCTCCAGCAGGTGCAGCACCACGGCCTGCACCGAGACGTCGAGCGCCGCCGTCGGCTCGTCCAGCACCATCAGCTTCGGCTCGAGGCACACCGCCCGGCCGATGCCGACGCGGGCCTTCTGGCCGCCGGAAAGCTGGTGGGGCAGGCGGTCGAGCAGGGCCTGCGGGAAGCTCACCAGGTCGGCGGTCTCGCGCACCCTGGCCTCAAGCGCGCGGCCGCGCAGGCCGCCGAGGCGCCGCAGCGGGTCCGCGATGCACTCGCGCGCGGTGAACCGGGGGTTGAGGCTGTCGGTCGGGTCCTGGAACACCAGCTGGATGTCGGATCGCCGGGGCGAGCGGTGGAAATCCCGCTCGGGGATCGCCGCCAGGTCCTGCCCGTCGAAGACGATGGCGCCCGCGTCCGCGTCCAGCAGCCGGCACACCAGCCGCGAGGTCGTGGACTTGCCCGATCCGCTCTCCCCCACCAGCCCCAGGCTCTGCCCCGCATTCAGCGTGAACGAGACCCCGTCCACCGCCTTCGCGCCATTCCCGAAGTCCTTCTGCAGGCCGACCACCTCCAGCAGGTGCGGCCGCCCGATGCTCGGCGCGGGCGCGGCGGGCAGGGCGGGCAGCACGCCCGGCGGCACCAGGTCCTCGATCCGCGCGCCGCGGGTCGGCGAGGCGGCGACCAGCCGCTGCGTATAGGGATGCCGGGGGCTGAGGAAGATCCGCCGCGGCAGGCCGGATTCCACCAGCAGCCCCTGCTCCATCACCGCCACCCGGCCGCAGTATTCCGCGGCCATGGCGAGGTCGTGGGTGATCAGGACCATGGCCATGCCGCGATCCGCGATCAGGCCGGCCAGCAGGTCCATCACCGACTTCTGCGTGGTGGGGTCGAGGCCGGTGGTCGGCTCGTCCGCGATCAGCAGTTTTGGATGGCAGGCCAGCGCCACCGCGATCATCGCGCGCTGGCACATGCCGCCGGAAAGCTCGTGGGGGTAGGCGCGCGCCTGCTCCGCCGGCCGCGGAAACTTCACGTCCGCCAGCAGGGCGATCGCCCGCTCCCGGGCCTCGCCCTTCGGCACCCGCTCATGCGCCCGGATCGCATCGGCGATCTGGTCCCCCACGGCCCGGATCGGGTTCAGCGCCGCCCGCGGATTCTGAAAAATCATCGAGATCACCGCGCCCCGGATCGGCCGCAGCATCCCACGCGAGGCCCTGGTCACGTCCTGCCCGGCGATCCGCACCCGGCCGCCGGCGATCCTCCCGTTGCGCTCCAGCAGTCCCGCGGCGGCCAGCATGGTCACGGTCTTGCCGGAGCCGCTCTCGCCCACCACCCCCAGCACCTCGCCGGGGGCGACCGAGAGGGACACGCCCTTGACCGCCTCGCTCTCGCCGCCGCGGCCGGAGAAGGCGATGCGCAGGTCCTCGATCTCGAGGATCGGACGCAGGGCGGCCTCGGCCTGGACTTCAGGGGACATCTTCACGGGCGGGTCCTCGGGTCCAGCAGGTCGCGCAGGCCGTCTCCGGCGAGGTTGAAGCACAGCACCGAGATCGTCAGCGCCAGCCCCGGGAAGGCCACCAGCCACCACTTGCCCGAGGTGATGTAGGTGGCGCCCTCGGCCACCATGATCCCCCACTCGGGCGTGGGCGGCTGCACGCCCAGGCCGATGAAGCTCAGCCCCGCGGCGTTGATGATCGCCCAGCCCAGGTTCAGCGACAGCTGCACCGCCAGGATCGGCAGCACGTTGGGCAGCAGGAACCGCAGCACCGCCTGGGGGTGCGAGGCGCCGGCGAGCCGCGCGGCCTCCACCCAGCCTGCGCCGCGGCGCGCGTTGACCTCGGCCCGGACCACGCGGATGTAGAAGGGAAGGTTGATGACCGCGGTGGCGATCACGATGTTGACCGCCGAGTTGCCCAGCGCCGCCACCAGCGCCATCGCCAGCACGAACAGCGGGAAGGCCATCATCACGTCGACGATGCGCCCCACGAAGCGGTCCAGCCGCCCCCCGGCATAGCCCGAGAAGGCCCCGATCACCGAGCCGACCAGCCCCGACACCGCCACCGCCGAGATCGCGATGGTCAGGTCCAGCCGCGAGGCCCAGATCAGCCGCGAGAACACGTCCCGCCCGATCTGGTCCGTCCCCGCCCAGTTGGTCGCCGAGGGCGGCGACAGCGCCGGCCCGGTCCCCGACTGCAGCGGATCATAGGGCGCGATCCAGGGCGCGAAGATCGCGACGCAGGCCAGCAGCACGGCCCCGATCAGCGCTATCAGCGTCACCGGGTTCTGCCGCAGCACCCAGAAGGCGGCGCCGAGACGGGAAGGCGGGCGAGGGGCCGAAGACACGCTCATGACAGGCTCACCCGCGGGTCGATGACGGCATAGAGCAGGTCCACCACCAGGTTCACGAAGACGAAGATCGTCGCCATCAGCAGCACGAACCCCTGCACGGGCGCGTAGTCCGAGGCCATCAGCGCATCCAGCGCGTAGCGCCCCACGCCGGGCCAGGAGAACACCTTCTCGACCAGCACGTTGGCGCCCAGCATGGTCGAGAAGATCGAGCCCGACACCGTCACCACCGGGATCAGCGCGTTGCGCAGCGCATAGGTGACGACGACCTTCCAGCGGGGCAGGCCGACGGCCTCGGCCGTGCGCACGAAATCCGAGGTCAGCACCGCCAGCATCGAGCCGCGCGTGATCCGCGCCAGCGGCGCGATGGTGAACAGCGCCATGGTGCAGGCGGGCAGGATCAGCCGGCCGAGCGAGCTCCACCAGGTGTCCCAGTCGCCGGCCAGCAGGCAGTCGATCAGCAGGAAGCCGGTGACGGTCTCGGGCGGGAAGGCGAAGATGTCGAGCCGTCCCGTCGGGTCCGGCGCCCAGCCCAGCCAGTAGTAGAACACGTAGATCAGCAGCAGCCCCGACACGAAGGTCGGCAGCGACACGCCGGCCGAGCACAGCACCCGCACGCCATGGTCGAAGACCGACCCCGGCCGCAGGGCGGCCAGCACGCCGGCGGGCACCGCGACGACGACCGCAAGGAACAGCCCCGCCAGCGTCAGCTCCAGCGAGGCCGGCAGCCGCTCCACCAGGTCGTCCACCACCGGGCGGCCGGTGGTCATCGCGGTCCCCAGGTCCCCGGTGAACAGGTCCTGGAGGTAATAGAGGAACTGCATCGGCAGCGGATGGTCGAGGCCCATCCGCTGCCGCACGATCTCCAGTTCCGCCTCGCCGGCGGTGGGGGAGGAGACGAAGAAGCTCGCCGGGTCCCCGGGCAGCACCCGCATCAGGATGAAGGTCAGCGCCAGCACCCCGAACAGCGCCGGCAGGGCGGAGAGCAGACGCCCCCCGACCCCTTTCAGCGCCGACAGCGCCCCCCGGGAACCCGCAGCGCTCATGCCCGGTCCAGCGTCCGGAAGTCCGGCCCGAAGTGATACCACATGGTGTAGCCGGTCACCGGCTCGGCCATCGCCGCCTTGGTGGTGGGCTTCCACAGCATCACCATCGGCGTCTCCTCGTAGGCGAGGGCCACCAGGCGCCGGGTCATCTTCTCGTATTCCGCCGCATCCGCCTCGTAGCGGGCGACGGGCAGGATCTCGGCCACCTCGGGGTTCGCCCAGCTCGAGAAATTCCAGCGGCTGTCGCCGTTGAGGAAGATCCGGAAGAAGTAGTCGGGCGAGGGCAGCAGCGCCAGCGAGCGCTCCAGCAGCATCGGCGCGGTCTTGGCGGTGACGATCTCGGCGTACTGGGCGTCGGGGGTCTTCTGGATCTCGACGGTGATGCCGATCTTGGCCAGCGCCTCCTGGATCAGGGCCGCGGCCGGGTCGAAGTCGCCGGCCTTGCCGACGGTGTAGTAGAGCGGCACGGTCAGGCCCGTGTGGCCCAGCTCCTCGACCATCGCCTTGGCCGCCTCGATGTCGACGGTGTAGGGCATCGGCTGGGGGAACACGCCGGTCTCCGGCTCGCCCTCCCAGGTCCCGTCGTAGAGCTTCAGGCCCTGGCCGTTGGCGGCCGTCTCGAAGATCTGCTCGTAGGGCAGGGCCATCGAGATCGCCTTGCGCAGCGCAGGGTCATCGAAGGGCGCCATCTGGGTGTTGAACACCAGCGCCGCGAAGCCCGAGGGCTGCGGGGTCTGGATCACCTTCACGCCGTCCGCCGCCTCCAGCACCTCGAGGTCGGTGGGCGAGAAGTCCAGGCACAGGTCCGCGTCGCCCTTCTGCAGCAGGCTCGCGCGGGTCGAGGCCTCGGGCACGCCCTGCACGATCACGCGGGCGAAGCCGGGCAGGGGGCCGCCGGTCCAGGCCTCGTTGCGGGCCAGCACCACCTGGGCGCCGTCGGGGGACATCCGCTCGACCTTGAAGGCGCCCGAGGCGGCGGCGTTGGTGCGCAGCCACTCGATCGCCCAGGGATCGGCCTCGGTCGCGTTGGCCTTCGCCAGCGTCGAGTTGATCATCGGCGCGAGATACATGGCGAGGTTGGGCAGCGCCAGGCGGTCGGCCTCGGGCAGGGTGACCGTCACCGTGGTCTCGTCCACGATCTCGATCTGGTCGGGGGAGGTGATCGAGCCCGAGGCCAGCTGGCTCTTGGACATGGTCTCGGCGGACACCGCGCGGTCCAGCGACCACTTGATGTCCTCGGCGGTGACCGGCGAGCCGTCATGCCACTTGGCCGCGGGATCCAGCTTGAAGGTCAGCAGCAGCCCGTCGTCGGAGAGGGTGAAGCTCTCGCACAGCTCGGGTTCGATGGTGTTGAAGTCGAACTCGTAGCCGCCCCCCGGCGCCTCCTTGCGGCCGAAGCGCACCAGGCGGTCGTAGACGTTGCAGCTCAGCGCCAGCGAGGCGCGCGACCCGGTCAGGTCGCCCGCCGTCAGCGCGGTCCAGACGGAGCCGTGCACAAAGCGCAGCGTCTCCTCGCGCGATTGCGCGGACGCGAATTTGGGCAGGCTGGCGGCCGCGGTCGCGGCGGCCGCGGCCATCAGCACCTGGCGTCGGTTGAAGTTCGTCATGGGGCCCCCTTCGTGTGATCCCTGTCGGCGGTGGAGGTGGAGATGCGGGTCTCAGGCGCCCGCTTGGGTAATGATTGCATAGGCTTCCGGGTAGTCCCGGGCGGCCGCTTCTGGCGTGACGTAACCCGCCGCGAGGTCCGCGCGCAGCGCCTCCGGGTCCCGTTCGGAGGGGTGGCCATAGCCGCCCGAGCCGGGGACCTGGAAGATCAGCAGGCTGTCTTTCGGCGCGGCGAAACCGCCCTTGCCTTCCTTGCGCTGGCGCGTCCCGTCGGGCAGCACCAGCGTGACCTCGGCGCAGGCGCCCTCATGGCCGCCGTTCAGGCCGAAGGCCGGGGTCATGGTGCGCTCGACGCAGGTGGCGCAGTTGGCGTCCGAGCCCAGCACCCGCCAGATCCGGCGCACGCCCAGGCCGCCGCGATACTTGCCCGCGCCGCCGGTGTCGGGGGCGAGGGTGTATTCCTCGATCCGCACCGGGAAGGACATCTCCATGATCTCCACCGGCGTGTTGAGCATGTTGCCGATGCAGGTCGAGACGCCGTTCATCCCGTCCATCATCGGCCGCGCGCCGAAGCCGCCCTTGGTGACCTCGTAGGAGATGTAGGTGTTCCCGTTGCGGTAGTCCTGGCCGCCGAAGATGGTGACGCCGCCGGTCCCCTGCGAGCCCGCAGGCGTGCGCCCTGGCGCAAGGTCATGCAGGCAACGGAACACGATGTCCGAGATCCGGGCCGACATCTCGTGGTTGGCGTAGGTGACCGGCGCCGGCTCCTGCGCGTTGACCACGCAGCCCTTGGGCGCGGTGACGGTGACCGGCCGCCAGGAGCCCGAGTTCGGCGGGATCAGCGCCTTGGGATCCAGCGCCCATTTCAGCGCCGCGAAGCAGCCCGAGGCGGTCACCGTCAGCGGCGCGTTCATCGGCCCCTTCACCCGCGGGTCCGAGCCGGTGAAGTCCAGCGTGATCTCGTCGCCGGCCTTGGTCAGGGTCAGGGCGACCTTGAAGGTCTGGTCGTGGGCCTCGCCCGGCTCGACGATGCCGTCGCCGTCGATGGTGTCCACGAAGCGGGCGACCCCGTCGGGGATCTCGCGCAGGGCCGCGCGCATCATCACCTCGGAGTAATCGAGGATCGCGTCCATGATCCTGAGCAGCTCGTCCGTCCCGTACTTCGCAGCCAGCGCCCCCATCCGGTCCACCGCGCGCCTGTTCGCCGCCACCTGCGCGCGCAGGTCGCCCTGCCGCTCGGAGGGGGCGCGGACGTTGGCGAGGATGAACCGCTCGATGTTCTCGTCCGGCTTGCCGTCGACGTAGATCCGGGTGGGGGGCATGCGCAGCCCCTCGCCATAGATCTCGGTCACCGCCGAATAGGACCCGGGCGCCCCGCCGCCGATGTCGGGCCAGTGCGCGCGCACGCAGCCGTAGCCGAGCAGCCGCCCCTCGTAGAACGCCGGCATCACCACGTTGACGTCGGGCAGGTGGGAGCCGCCGTGGTAGGGGTCGTTGTGGATGTAGACGTCGCCCTCGACCGGCTCGGGGAAGGTCTGCACGACCGAGCGGACCGCATCGGGCATCGACCCGAGGTGGATCGGCAGGTCCGGCCCCTGGGCGACCATGTCCCCGGTCGCCGAGAAGATCCCGCAGGAGTAGTCGCCCGCCATCTTCAGCAGCGGCGAATAGGCGGTCTTGGCGAGGACGATCTTCATCTCCTCGGCCGCCGAGATCAGGGCGTTCTTCACGACCTCGAAGCGGGCCGCGTCGATTCCGGCGGTGGGGCCGGCGGTGGGGGAAGCGGTGTCGAAACCGGCCATGGCTCAGGCCCTCCGGGCGTGCAGGAAACCGTCGGCGTCGACCTTCACGGTCCAGCCGGGGGGAACCACGGTGGTGGCGTCGAGGGATTCGACGATCGCCGGGCCCGGGAACTCGGCGTCCGCGGCGATGCCGTCGCGCCAGATCACCGGGCAGTCGACCTCGCCCCCCTCGGGGAACCAGACGGGGCGCGTCTCGCGCCGGGCGGCGGCAGGGTCGATGGCCATCGACAGCCGCAGCGAGGGCAGCAGGCCGAGCGCCGAGAGCCGGATGTTGACCAGCTGCACCGGCTCGGCCTCGTTGGCGTGGCCGTAGGTCTGGCGATGCTTCTCGTGGAAGGCCGTGGCGATGGCCTCCAGCGCGGCGTCGTCCAGCTCGCCCTCGGGCACGTTCACGGTCAGCTCGTAGGCCTGCCGGCGATAGCGCACGTCGGCCTGGCGGACCAGCCTGCGCCGCGCCTCCGGCACCTTCGCGCCCTCGAGCATCTTCAGCCCGTCCGCCTCCATCGCCGCATATTCCGCCTGCAGCGCCTGAGGCGTCATCCCGGCCAGGTCCGCATAGACCGTCTTCGACCAGTCCCGCTTGAGGTTCGTGGTCACCAGCCCCAGCGCCGAGAACACGCCCGGCGCCGGCGGCACCACCACCGAGGTCATGCCCAGCTCCTCCGCCAGGAAGATCGCGTGGATGGCGCCCGCGCCGCCGAAGGCCATCAGCGTGAACTCGGTGGGGTCGAGGCCGCGCTCCACGGACACGATGCGCAGCGCCTGGGTCATGTTGGCGTTGACCACCTGCACGACCCGCTGGGCGGCCTCATGGGCGCTCAGCCCGAGGGCGGCGCCCACCTCGGCCTCCATGGCGCGCACCGCGCCCTCGCGGTCGATCTTCAGGTCGCCGTCGAGCAGGGAGACCGGGTTCAGGTAGCCCAGGATGACGTTCGCATCCGTCACCGTCGGCCTGGTCCCGCCGCGCCCATAGGCCACCGGCCCGGGCAGGGAGCCCGCCGAATGCGGCCCCACCTTCAGCGCGCCCCCCAGATCCACCCAGGCGATCGAGCCGCCCCCCGAGGACACCTCGGCCAGGTCCACCACCGGCACCCGGATCGGATGCCCCGACCCGTTCAGCCAGCGCTTGGCGTTGGAGGTGCCGCCGACCTCGTATTCCGCCGTCACCTGGATCTCGCCATCCACGATGACCGAGGCCTTGGCGGTGGTCCCGCCCATGTCGAAGCTGAGCACCCGGTCGAGGCCGAGCTGCTCGCCCGCCAGCGCCGCCGCGATCACCCCGGCCGCAGGCCCGGATTCCACCGCCTGCGCCGGCATCCGCAGGCACTCGGCGATGTCCACCACGCCCCCGGAGGAGCCCATGACGTGCAGCTCCGGCAGGCCGATCCCCTCGACGGCCGAGGAGAGGCGGGTGAGGTAGCTCTCCAGCAGCGGCCCGACGTAGGCGCAGACCGCCGTGGTCGAGGCGCGCTCGAATTCCCGGATCTCGGGCAGGACGTCGGAGGAGAGGAAGATCTGCACGCCGGGCAGGGCGGCGCGCAGCAGTTCGCCGACGCGCTGCTCATGCGCGGGGTTGAGGAAGGAGAACAGGAAGCTGACGGCGACGGTCTGGGCGCCGCTCGCCTTGATCTGCTCGACCAGCGCCGGGATTTCGGATTCATCCAGCGGGGTCACCACGTCGCCCTGCGCATCCACCCGCTCGGTGATCTCGAAGCGGTTCTGCCGCGGAATGATCACCGGCGGCGGATCCTGCTCGAGGTCATAGAGGTCGATGCGGACCGAGCGCCGCAACTCCAGGACGTCCCGATGCCCGCGGGTGCCGACGAAGGCGCAGGGCGCCCCCTTCTTCTCCAGCAGAGCATTCGTCACGATGGTCGTCGCATGGCTCAGCAACGTCACCGCATCCGCGCCGACCCCCTGCCGCTCCAACCCCTGGGCCAGCCCCGCCAGCACGCCTTCCGCGAAATCCAGCGGAGTCGTCGGCACCTTGGCGATGCCGATCCGTCCCGTCTCTTCCTCGACCATCGCGACGTCCGTGAAGGTGCCGCCGATGTCCACTCCGATGCGCCAGGCCACTGGAGCGTCTCCTTGTTCTTGTTATGGGGTCAGACGGCGCGGGCGATGGCGCGCGGCACCTCGCCGGCGTCGCCGAGTGCCGAAAGCGGGCCCACTTCCTTCTCCACCAGCGGGATCACCTCGGCGCCGAAGCGCTCCAGCGAGGCCGCGGCCATCCGGATCGGCATGTCGCCGAACTGGAAGAAGCAGTTGTAGTGCACGGGGCCGAGCGTGCGGATATCCGCCACGATCCGCTCCGCCACCTCGTGGGCGTCGCCGATCACCATGTTGCGGGCCAGATCCTCGAGGCTGGGCTCGTCCGGCAGTTCCAGCGGCACGATCTCGCCCGACGCGGTGAGGTCGATCTTCGGCTGGCGCAGCGCCCAGACCATGCGGGCGTAGGAGCGGGCGCGCTCGGCGGCCTCCAGCGCCTCGTCGTGGGTGCGGACCACGGCGATATACTGCTGCATGGCGATGCGCATCGTGTCCTCGGGCAGGCCGGAGGCGAGCCAGTTGGCCCGCAGCCCCTCCTTCGACTTCACCAGCGCGTCGGCCTTGCCCGACCAGGCGCCGGCGATGAAGGCGGTGGGCTCGTGCGGCCCGACGGCCTTGAGCACCTCGGGCGCCTGCGTGGTCAGGAACAGGGGCGGCAGCTTGCCGGAGGCGGGGCGCATCGCGAACACCGTCTCCGGCGCCTGGAAGTGCTTCCCCGAGAACTCGACATGCCCCTCCTCCATCGCCTGGCGGAGCACCTCGAAGTACTCGCAGAACACCTCGTTCTTGGCCTTGATGTCGATCTTGAAGCGGTCGAACTCGTAGGGCTGGTAGCCGGAGCCCAGCCCCAGCAGCGCCCGCCCCCCCGACATCTGGTCGAGCAGCGCGATCTCCTGCGCCACGCGCAGCGGGTTGTGCAGGGGCAGCACCACCACCGCCGGCCCGATCTTGATGGTCGAGGTGCAGGCCGCCATGTGCCCCGCCATCATCAGCGGGCTGACCGACAGCGAGTAGTTGGTGAAATGGTGCTCGGCGAACCAGGCGGCGTGGAAGCCCGCCTGCTCGGCCAGGCGCACCATGGTGCGGCTGTCCTCGATCACCCCGGCGATGCCGCCGGGATTGTCGCGATAGGTCAGCAGGTTGAACAGGCCGAACTGCATGGCTCTCCCCGGAAGTCTGGGCCTGGCACGCGGGGGCGCGCCGGTCTTTGGGGGCGCGCGCAGAGGCGCGCCGGTCTTTTGGGGGCGACGCAGGCGGCGTCCGCGCGGCGGCGGTCACGGCCCTGTCGTCGTCCTGTCATCAAGCTTTTGCCGCATCGCAGCAGAGCGCAAACGAGAATTGTTGCGTCGCAAACAAGCTGACCTAATGTCTGGACAACAGGCAAGCCCAGCTAATCCAAAGCGACGATTTTCCCGGCCGACCGGTCAGGGCATCATGGCCTCATGGGACGACCGCAGCCGGCGCGGGCGCCCCTGACGACGTGGACAAGCGGCGCGCCCGGCGCCGGATCGTCGCGGCGAATTTCGACGGGCGGAATTATATTTCGCACCTCCGTCGGTTTCGATACGCTGCCCGGCAAAGAGGAACGCCGCGGCGACTCGACCCGAAACGGGCGGTCGCCGCCAGACAACCGGAAGGACGACGTCTTGAGCCTGCCCCCGATCCTGCAGAACCTGCGGCTGCCCATCATGGCCTCGCCGCTGTTCATCATCTCCTACCCCGAGCTGGTCATCGCCCAGTGCAAGGCCGGCGTGGTCGGCTCCTTCCCCGCGCTCAACGCGCGCGAGAAGGAGGGCGAGCCCTCGATGCTCGAGACCTGGCTGAAGCGGATCACCGAGGAGCTGGACCGCCACAACCAGGCCAACCCCGACGCCCCGGCCGCCCCCTTCGCGGTCAACCAGATCGTGCACAAGTCGAACACGCGCCTCGACCGCGACGTCGAGCTCTGCGTGAAATACAACGTGCCGCTGTGGATCACCTCGCTGGGCGCACGGACCGAGGTCTACGACGCCGCCCACTCCTGCGGCGGCTTCGTCGTCCATGACGTGATCAACAACCACTTCGCGAAGAAGGCGATCGAGAAGGGCGCCGACGGCCTGGTGGCGGTTGCGGCCGGCGCCGGCGGCCACGCGGGCGCCCAGTCGCCGCTGGCCCTGATCTCCGAGATCCGGGAGTGGTTCGACGGCGCGCTGCTGCTGTCGGGCGCGATCGGCAAGGGCGATTCGATCCTCGCCGCCCAGGCGATGGGCGCCGACATGGCCTACATCGGCTCCGCCTTCATCGCGACCGAGGAGGCCAACGCCGTCCCCGGCTACAAGCAGATGATCACCGAGAGCGGCGCCTCGGACATCGTCTACTCCAACCTCTTCACCGGGGTGCACGGCAACTACCTCAAGCCCTCGATCCTCAACGCCGGCATGGACCCCGAGAACCTCGAGACCTCGGATCCCTCCAAGATGTCGTTCAAGCTCAACGACTCGGGCGAGCGCGAGAAGCCCAAGAAGTGGAAGGAGATCTGGGGCGCCGGGCAGGGCATCGGCCCGGTCAAGGACGTGGTCTCGACGGCCGCCCTGGTGAACCGGCTGGAGCGCGAGTACTTCGCCGCCCGCGCCCGGATGGAGGCGACCGGCCCCAAGGCCGCCAACCCCGGCTACGCGCGCCTCGACGCCTCCGAAGCCGCCGCCGGCTGATCCCCTGGCGGGGGGCGGGCCCCGGCTCCTGCGGGCCCGCCTCCCCCTGACCGGAGCCCAGATGCGCAAGCGCTCGGCCATTCCCGAACATTCCGACCTGGCGGTCGGCCAGAAGCCCTTCGAGGGCGACCGCCAGTTCGTCTCGGCCCTGCACCGGGGCCTCGAGGTGCTGCGCGTCTTCCGCCCCGGCGACGAGGGCCTGGGCAACCAGGAGATCTGCGCCCGCTCCGGCCTCGGCGCCTCCACCGTCTCGCGCATCACCTACACGCTGACCCGCCTGGGCTATCTGCGCTACGACCAACGCGACGGCCGCTACCGGCTGGGCGTGGCGGTCCTCGGCCTGGGCTACGCCTGCCTCGCGGGGCTCAGGATCCGCGACACCGCCCAGATCCACATGCAGGAGCTGGCCGAGCGCGTCGGCGGCGGCGTGGTCATCGCCCTGTCGGCCCGCGACAACCTTCGCATGACCTACATCGCCTGCGCCCGTTCCGAGGGCGTGATGAGCCTTCAACTGGACGTCGGCTCCCGCATCTCGCTGGCCCGCTCCGCCGCCGGCCGCGCCTGGCTGGCCGCCGCCCCCGAGGACGAGCGCGAGCGCCTGATCGAGGAGATGGAGGCCCAGGCCGACCCCGCCACCTGGCCCGCGATCCTCACCGGCATCCGCGACGCGATCCGCATGGTCGAGGAGCGCGGCTGGTGCATGTCGCTCGGCAACTGGCGCGCCCAGGTGAACACCGCCGGCGTCCCCCTGCGCACCGAAGGCGACGGCCAGGTCTACGCCCTGACCTGCGGCGGCGCGAGCTACACCCTCCCCCGCCTGCGCCTCGAGAAGGAGGTGGCCCCCATGCTCCAGGAAATGGCCGCCCGCATCTCCCGCGGCTGACCCTCAGGCGCCGCGTCTCCCGCCTCGCCCGGGGCAGCCGCCCCGCCCGCGGCGCCCCCGGCCGCAGCCCCCGTCGCCCGGCCGCCCCCGGTCTCCCCGCCCGCCGCGCTGGCGCCTGCGACGCCGGCCCCCTGCGCCCCCGATAGCGCCTGTTCTCCGGAGCCGTCTCTCGCGGGCAGCCGTCAGAGCGACTCGCCCCCTCCGGTCAGGGATCGCGAAGCGACCGCGCTTGTGTAGCGCGCAAAAATTGTTGGCCGAAGCGCGCAAGGAAAGTGTCAGCACTTTTC
>CAXGVP010000022.1:0-15500 GCA_964013055.1 uncultured Albimonas sp. | reverse complement strand
CTGCTCGGCCCGGGCCGGCTGCTCCTCCGCCCAGCCGCGGCGCACGGCGAGCACCTTCTCGGGGGCGAAGCGCCAGATCGCGCAGCCGGGCAGGACGATCTCGGCGACCCCGGACTCGACGGCGACCGAGCCCCAGGGCTCGCCCACGCAGAAGGCGTCGATCTCGCCCGCGGCCATCGCCGCGGCCATCTGCTGGGGCGGCACGGTGCGCACGTCGAGCGACTTCGGCGACTGCAGCCCCAGCGCGTCGAGCCAGTAGTAAAGCAGCTCGGCATGCATCGAGAACGGGAAAGGCACCCCCAGCCGCAGCCGGCCCTGCGCCGCCGCGATCAGCCGCTGGCCCACGGCGCGGGCATCCATGAAGTCCGGCCGCTCGCCCAGCGCGTTCATCCGCGCGGCCAGCGCCGTCGAGACCCCGATCACGTCGCCGTTCACCGAGATCATCGCCAGCGCGTCCAGCGGCGCGGGGATGCCGCCCAGCCCCATGCTCATCGCCACCGGCATCGGGGCCAGCATGTGGGCCGCGTCCAGCGCCCCCAGCGCCAGGCGGTCGCGCAGGCTCGACCAGCTGGGCGCCTTGCGCAGGTTCAGCTCCAGCCCCTCCTCCTCGGCGAAGCCGATCTCGCGCGCGACCACCAGCGGCGCGCAGTCGACGAGCGGGATGAAGCCGACCTCGATCGCCTCGCGGTTCATTTCAGCAGCTCCGCCGCCGTGATCAGGGCCTGCGCCACTTCCGCCACCTTCCGTCCCTGGTCCATCGCCGCGCGCCGGATCAGCGCATAGGCCTCGTCCTCCGAGATCCCCCGGGACTTCATCAGGATCCCCTTGGCGCGGTCGAGGGTCTTTCGTTCCGCAAGCGCGGCCTTGGTGGCGGCGAGCTCCGATCGAACGCGTGCGAACATCTGAAAGCGCGCGACGGCCGCGTCAATGATCGGCTTGATCCGCTGCTTCTGCAGGCCGTCGACGATATAGGCGCTCACCCCCGCCTCGATCGCCGCCTGGGTCAGCGCCCCGTCCGAGCGGTCGACGAACATCGCCACCGGCCGCTCCATCGGGCCCGAGGCCAGCGCCAGCTCCTCGAGCACGTCGCGCGACGGGTTCTCGAGGTCGATCAGCACCACGTCGGGATTGATCTGCGAGAGGCGGCGCGACAGGCCCGTCTCGTCGCCGATCACGATCACCTCGTGATCGCCCGCCTCGCGCAGGCCGTCCACGATCATCACGGCGCGGTCGCGGTCGCGCTCCACCACGGCGATCTTCAGCGTCTTGGCCAAGGTGCGGGATCCCCTTCGTTTCGGCCGGAGTGTTGCGCCGCAGCACGCGCGGCGCAAGGGGGCGTGCGGACGCTGCGTCGTACCGCAGGGCAGGGCGCCGCCCCGCCCGGCGCCGATACGATGAGCGGCTGACCTGCCGGAAATCTGAACAGTGCCTAACCTTTGCGCAACCTCAGCTAATCCGTCGTCATCCTCCGGTCATCCCGCCAGGCGGTCCCCGCTGCCGCGCCGGCCCAACGCCGGCCGCGCCCGTGTCGCGAAATCGCCATGAACCGACGGGTCCGGCGCGACTTGGCCCGGCGCTTGCAGGAAGGGCGGCGGCGCCTACGCAACCCGATCCGGGGAACCACCAGAGGGAGATGCCAATGATTTCCGCCCGCAAGACCGCGCTCGCCGCGGCCACGGCCCTGTCCACCCTGACCCTGGCCCTGTCGGCCCAGGCGCAGGAGACCATCAAGGTCGGCATCCTGCACTCGCTGTCCGGCACGATGGCGATCTCGGAGACGACGCTCAAAGACGTCATGCTGATGCTCATCGAGGAGCAGAACAAGAAGGGCGGCGTGCTGGGCAAGCAGCTCGAGGCCGTCGTGGTCGACCCCGCCTCCGACTGGCCGCTGTTCGCCGAGAAGGCGCGCGAGCTGATCTCGGGCAATGAGGTCGACGTGGTGTTCGGCTGCTGGACGTCCGTGTCCCGCAAGTCCGTGCTGCCGGTGTTCGAGGAGCTGAACTCGATCCTCTTCTACCCCGTGCAGTACGAGGGCGAGGAGAGCCAGCGCAACGTCTTCTACACCGGCGCCGCCCCGAACCAGCAGGCGATCCCCGCCGTCGACTACCTGATGAACGAAGAGGGCGTCGAGCGCTGGGTGCTCGCCGGCACCGACTACGTCTACCCGCGCACCACCAACAAGATCCTCGAGGCCTACCTGAAAGCGAAGGGCGTCGCCGAAGAGGACATCATGATCAACTACACGCCCTTCGGCCATGCCGACTGGCAGACGATCGTGAGCGACATCAAGGCCTTCGGCTCGGCCGGCAAGAAGACCGCCGTGGTCTCGACCATCAACGGCGACGCCAACGTGCCCTTCTACAAGGAGCTCGGCAACCAGGGCGTCGCCGCCACCGACATCCCCGTCGTCGCCTTCTCGGTCGGCGAGGAGGAGCTGGCCGGTCTCGACACCGCCCCGCTCGAGGGTCACCTGGCCGCCTGGAACTACTTCCAGTCCGTCGAGGCCGACGTCAACGCCGAGTTCATCGAGGCCTGGAAGACCTTCGCCGGCGAGGAGCGCGTGACCAACGACCCGATGGAGGCCCACTACATCGGCTTCAACATGTGGCTGAAGGCCGTCGAGGCCGCCGGCACCACCGACGCCGACGCGGTGATCGACAGCCTGGTGGGCGTGACCGTCCCCAACCTCTCGGGCGGCTACTCGGCGATGATGCCCAACCACCACATCACCAAGCCGGTGCTGATCGGCGAGATCATGGACGACGGCCAGTTCTCGATCGTCTACGAGACCCCGGGCCTGGTCCCCGGCGACGCCTGGTCGGACTTCCTGCCCGACTCCAAGGACCTGATCTCCGACTGGCGCAAGCCGATGGAGTGCGGGAACTTCAACGTCGCCACCGGCAAGTGCGGCGGCAAGGGCTCGTAAGGGCCTTCGCCTGACCCCGTCGAGCAGTGAGAGGGCGGGCTTCGGCCCGCCCTCTCCGCCCGCCCCCGGCGCCCCCTCTTCGCGCCGTCCCCCGGGGGCCGATTGATCCAGGGCCGCACCGCATGCCGCTGCTTCGCATCCTCGCCCTCGCCGTCACGCTTGCGCTCGGCGCGCTGGCGGCCGAGCGCGCCTCCGCCGACGAGGCGCAGGTCTCCGCCGCCGTCCAGAAATTCGCCGCCGCCTCGAAATTCCCCCAGGTCGAGGCCGTGATCCAGGAGCTGGGCGCGATCGGCGACCCGCTGGCCGTGCCGGCCCTGCGCGCTCTGGGCGACAACTCGCTCAAGGTCACGCCCGACGGGCAGGTGGTGATCGAGGGGCCCGCCGGCCTGCTCGACCCGGTCACCGGCGAGAAGACCGCCGACCTCGGCCCGAAGCTCGACCGGATCCGCATCAAGAACTCGATCCGCTCGATGATCGACGAGACCATTTCGGCGCTGACGCTGCGCGCCGCCGACCCGGTCGTGCGCATGTCCGCCGCCGACACCATCTTCGCCGCCGCCGACCCCGAACAGCTCGCCCCCGTGCAGGCCGCGCTCGAGGCCGAGCAGGACGCCGGCGTGCGCGAGCGGCTGGAGCAGGCCGTGGCCGCGATCCAGCTCGCCTCCTCCGACGATCCCCAGATCATCCGCGCCTCGATCGAGGTGATCTCCCAGCGCGGCGATCAGGCGGCGCTGGGCGTGCTGCTGGGCTACCGCAACCAGGCGACCGGCGAGATGGCCGACGCCGCCGACGCCGGCATCGAGGCGATCGAGACCAAGCTCGCCATGTGGCAGGCCGGCCAGAACATCTGGTACGGCATCTCGCTCGGCTCGGTCCTGTTCCTCGCCGCCATCGGCCTCGCCATCACCTTCGGCGTGATGGGCGTGATCAACATGGCGCACGGCGAGATGGTGATGCTGGGCGCCTACACCACCTTCGTGGTGCAGGAGACGATCCGGAACAGCTTCCCCTACCTCTTCGACTGGTCGCTGCTGATCGCCCTGCCGCTGGCCTTCCTGGTCGCCGGCTTCGTCGGCCTGATCATGGAGCGCGGCATCATCCGCCACCTCTACGGCCGGCCCCTCGAAACCCTTCTGGCCACCTGGGGCGTCTCCCTGATCCTCCAGCAGGCCGTGCGCACCATGTTCGGCCCCAACAACCGCGAGGTCGGCAACCCGTCGTGGATGTCGGGCGCCTTCGAGCTGGGCGAGATGTCGATCACCTGGTCGCGCCTGTGGATCGTGTGCTTCGCGCTCTTCGTCTTCGTGGCGCTGCTGTTCGCGATCAACCGCTCGTCCCTCGGGCTCCAGATGCGCGCCGTCACCCAGAACCGCCGCATGGCCTCGGCAATGGGCATCCGCACCCCCTGGGTCGACGCGCTGACCTTCGCGCTCGGCTCGGGCATCGCCGGCATCGCCGGCGTGGCGCTCAGCCAGATCGACAACGTCTCCCCCAACCTCGGCCGCGGCTACATCATCGACAGCTTCATGGTGGTGGTGTTCGGCGGCGTCGGCAACCTGTGGGGCACGCTGGTCGGCGCCCTGACGCTGGGCGTCGCCAACAAGTTCCTCGAGCCCTACGCCGGCGCGGTATTGGGAAAAATCCTGATCCTCGTCTTCATCATCCTCTTCATCCAGCGCCGGCCGCGCGGCCTGTTCGCGCTGAAGGGAAGGGCGGTCGAATGATCCTCGGACGTTTCCTCGCCGGGGGTCTGAAGTCCCCCGTGATCCTCATCTCGATGCTGGTGATCCTCGGCATCGGGGTGCTGGTGCCGGTGCTGAACCTGGCGGTTCCGCCCTCCTCGCCCTTCCATGTCGCCGACCACCTGGTGCCGCTCTACGGCAAGTATCTGTGCTACGGCATGGCGGCGCTCGCGCTCGACCTGGTGTGGGGCTACTGCGGGATCCTCTCGCTCGGCCACGGCGCCTTCTTCGCCCTGGGCGGCTACGCCATGGGCATGCACCTGATGCGCGAGATCGGCACGCGGGGCGTCTACGGCGACCCGATCCTGCCCGACTTCATGGTGTTCCTGAACTGGAAGGAGCTGCCGTGGTTCTGGTACGGCTTCGACAGCTTCCTGTTCTCCTGCCTGATGGTGATGCTGGTCCCGGGCCTGCTGGCCTTCATCTTCGGCTGGTTCGCCTTCCGCAGCCGGGTCACGGGCGTCTATCTCTCGATCATCACCCAGGCGATGACCTACGCCCTGCTGCTGGCCTTCTTCCGCAACGACATGGGCTTCGGCGGCAACAACGGCCTGACCGACTTCAAGGACGTGCTGGGCTATGACCTGCAGTCGGGGCAGGTCCGCTCGGCCCTGTTCTTCCTCACCGCCTTCTTCCTCGCCCTGAACCTGCTGATCGCCGCCGCGATCACCGGCTCCAAGTACGGCAAGATCCTGCGCGCCGTGCGCGACGCCGAGGCGCGGACCCGCTTCCTCGGCTACCGCCCCGAGAACATCAAGCTGTTCTGCTGGGTCGTCTCGGCGGTGATGGCCGGCATCGCCGGCGCCCTCTACGTCCCGCAGGTCGGCATCATCAACCCCGGCGAGTTCGCCCCCGCCAACTCCATCGAGATGGTGGTCTGGACCGCCGTCGGCGGCCGCGGGACGCTCATCGGCCCGATCGGCGGCGCGGTGCTGGTCAACGCGGCCAAGTCCTGGTTCACCGGCGTGCTGCCCGAATACTGGCTGTTCGCGCTGGGCGGCCTCTTCATCCTCACCACGCTGTTCCTGCCCGAGGGCGTCGCCGGCCTGATCCGCAAGACCTTCGGCAAGCGCGTCCGCAAGCCCCGGGGCAAGGACGAGGAAACCGAGCAGCCCGTGGCCGACGCCACCGCGGGAGAGTGACCGACATGACCGAAATGCCCGTCAAGATCCCCGCCGCCCCCAAGGCGACCCCGAAACACGCCCCCGTCCCCTCGGCCCGCAAGGACACGCTGCTTTACCTCGACGGCGTCTCCCGCAGCTTCGACGGCTTCAAGGCGATCAACGAGCTGTCGTTCGTGCTGATGAAGGGCGAGATGCGCGCCATCATCGGGCCGAACGGCGCCGGCAAGACCACGATGATGGACATCATCACCGGCAAGACCCGCCCCGACAAAGGCGACGTCTTCTTCATGGGCGACGTGGACCTGACCAAGCACGACGAGCCGACCATCGCCCAGATGGGCATCGGCCGGAAATTCCAGAAACCCACGGTGTTCGAGACGCAGACGGTGGCCGACAACCTGCTCCTCTCCCTCAAGGGCGAGCGGCGCGGCATCCCGGCCCTGTTCTACCGCGCCAACAAGCCCGACCGGCAGCGCATCGACGAGATCCTCGAGGTGATCCGCCTCGGCCATCGCCGCAACGAGCTCGCGGCCTATCTCTCCCACGGCCAGAAGCAGTGGCTCGAGATCGGCATGCTCCTCGCCCAGGACCCCAAGCTGCTGCTGGTCGACGAGCCCGTCGCCGGCATGACCGACGCCGAGACCGAGGAGACCGCGCGTCTCCTGCGCGACATCGCCGTCGATCACTCCGTGGTGGTGGTCGAGCACGACATGGGCTTCGTGCGCGACCTCGGCGTGAAGGTCACCTGCCTGCACGAAGGCCATGTCCTGTCCGAGGGATCGCTCGACCATGTGTCGGCCGATCCCCAGGTCATCGAAGTCTATCTGGGGCGCTGAGATGCTGACCGTCGAGAACGTCACCCTCCACTACGGCGCAGCTCAAGCGTTGCGCGGCGTGAACCTGGAAGTCGAGCAGGGCAAGATCACCTGCCTGCTCGGCCGCAACGGCGTGGGCAAGACCTCGCTGATCCGCTCCATCGTCGGCCAGCACCCGCCCTCGGGCGGCGCGATCACCTTCGACGGCACGGCGCTGGGCAAACGCTCCTCCCACGACCGCGCCCGCGCCGGCATCGGCCTGGTCCCCCAGGGTCGGGAAATCTTTCCGCTGCTGACGGTGAAGGAAAACCTCCAGACCGGCTACGCGGGCCTGCCCTCCAGGGACCGCACCATCCCCGACTACGTGTTCGAGCTGTTCCCGGTCCTCAAGACCATGCTCAACCGTCGCGGCGGAGACCTCTCCGGCGGCCAGCAGCAGCAGCTCGCCATCGGCCGCGCCCTGGTGATGCGCCCCAAGCTGATCGCCTTCGACGAGCCGACCGAGGGCATCCAGCCCTCGATCATCAAGGACATCGGCCGCGCCATCCAGTTCCTGCGCGACGAGCATGGCCTGACCATCCTGCTGATCGAGCAATACCTCGATTTCTGCCGGGAGCTCGCGGACCACATCTACATCATGGACCGCGGCGAGATCGTCCACTCCGGCCCCGCCGAGAGCCTGGACGACCCCGAGGTCCGCAGACACCTGACGGTCTGACCGTCGGGACCCCGCCGAGGGGGGCCTCCCGAGGGGATGTCCGGGACGTGCAGGAGCGGACCCGGGCGGGAGGCGAGGCGGCGCGCCCTGCGGCAGGGGCGCGCCGCCGCTCGTTTCAGGGGGGCGCTCCCCGGCCCGACGTCGGCGCGCCGGGAGACGCCTGAGAGGAGCAGGCGCGACGCCCGCTCCCCTCGGCGATGCGCGTGGGGGGCTCAGAACACCAGGTCGTCGATGTTCAGCTCTTCCACGCCCACGAGCTTGATCTGGAAATCGACCTTCTTGTCACCGTCGACGTCTCCAAGAAGCTTGCCGTTCTTGAACAGCATGTCGCCGTCCTTGCCCTTGAACTTTCGGCCCGACAGAAGCCGGCCGGAGTCCAGGAGGCCGGAAAGATCCAGCGACTCGAGGCCGACGTCGAAGTCTTTGACCGTGAACTGCGTCTTCTTCCGGTCGGAGGCGAGGTCGTCGAAGCGGAACGTGTCGAGGCCGCCGCCGCCGATCATCAGGTCCTTGTGCGCAGAGGCGACCAGCAGATCGTCCCCGGCCTGACCCTGCATGCGGTTGCCCTGCTTCTCACCGCCATGGATCTCGTCGTCGCCCGCGCCTCCCTTCAGGATGTCGGCGCCGGCGCCGCCGAAGATCAACTCGTCCGCGGCTCCGCCTAGAACGGTCTGCGCCTTGCGGTCGCCGAAGTAGCCGGCGACGTCCTCGAGCGTCTGGACGCCCGAGAAGTCGAAGACGCCCGCGCCGACGAGATCGATCGCATCGTCGCCCCCCTCGATCCGCTCGATCGAGTCGAGCACGGCGTTCGCGCGCAGCCGAACATCGCCGTCCAGTTCCAGCGTGTCGATGCCCTCGCCGCCGTAGAACTGGTCTCGTTGACCATCGGACCCAGAGACGATCATGCGGTCGTCGCCGTCCTCGCCGTGGAGCAGGTCGTCGCCGCCCTCGCCGATCAGGATGTCGTCGCCCGCCCCGGCAAGAACCTCGTCGTCGCCGTCGCCGGCCCAGATCTCGTCGTTGGGCAGGCCGGTGACGATGGTCTGGGAAGAGGCGTCCGCCTCGTAGTATTCGAGGTCGACATGCGACGTGACGCTGCTCAGGTCGAAGGTTCCCGCGCCGGAGAAGCCGATCGAGTTTCCGTTCGCGCTGATCGTCTCGATGCCGTCGACGATCGCGCCGACGCCGAGCGTGAAGCCGTAGTCCGTCTCGATCGCGTCTTCGCCTACGCCGCCATAGAGCGAGTCGCCAACCGCTTCGTCGAAGTCCACGATGAAGACGTCGTCGCCGTCCTCGCCGAAAAGTGCGTCGTCGCCGCTTTCGCCGACCAGGGTGTCGTCGCCGTCGCCGGCGCGCACCTCGTCGTCGCCATCGCCGGCCCAAATCTCGTCGTCCGGCAGGCCGGTGACGATGGTCTGCGAGGCGCTGTCGCCCTGATAATAGTCCACGTCGACCAGCGATGCGACGCCGCTCAGGTCAAAGGTTCCCGAGCCCGAGAACCAGATCGAGTTCCCGTTGGCTATGATCGTCTCGATGCTGTCGACGACGGCTCCGACGCCGAGCGTGAAGCCGTAGCCCGTCTCGATCGTGTCCTCGCCATCGCCGCCATAGAGCGAGTCGCCCAGCGCTTCGTCGAAGTCGATGAGGAAGACGTCGTCGCCGTCATCGCCGTAGAGCGCGTCGTCGCCGCCCTCGCCGACGAGCGTGTCGTCGCCCGCCCCGGCCCGAACCTCGTCGTTGCCGTCGCCGGCCCAGATCTCATCGTCGGGCAGGCCGGTGACGATGGTCTGCGAGGCGGAGTCGCCCTCATAGGCGTCGAGATCGATCGACGATGTGACGGCGCTCAAGTCGAAGGTTCCCGAGCCCGAGAACCAGATCGAGTTCCCGTTGCCGATGATCGTCTCGATGCTGTCGACGACGGCTCCAGCGCCAAGCGTGAAGCCGTAGCCCGTCTCGATCGTGTCTTCGCCATCGCCGCCATACAGCGCGTCGCCGAGCGCTTCGTCGAAGTCGACGACGAAGACGTCGTCTCCGCCTTCGCCGTAGAGCGCGTCGTCGCCGCCTTCGCCGACGAGCGTATCATCGCCCGCCCCGGCACGCACCTCGTCGTCGCCGTCGCCGGCCCAGATCTCGTCATCGGGCAGGCCGGTGACGATGGTCTGCGAGGCGGAGTCGCCCTCGTAGTAGTCGAGGTCGACATGCGAGGTGACGCTGCTCAGGTCGAAGGTCCCCGAGCCCGAGAACCAGATTGAGTTGCCGTTGCCGACGATCGTCTCGACGCTGTCGATGATGGCGTCCGGCCCCAGCGACAAGCCGTAGTCCGTATAGAGGGTGTCGATGCCGGCGCCGCCGTACATCTCGTCGCCCAGGGCCTCGTCGAAATCGGCCCAGAACGTGTCGTTCCCTCCGTTGCCGAAGAGCGTATCGTCGCCGCCCAGTCCGATCAGGGTGTCGTCGTCGACGCCTCCGGTAAGGGTCTCGTCGGCGTTGGTGCCTTCAAAAGTCGCCACAGCAGAATCTCCAGATGAATTAAATCTTCGATGAATTGAGTATGCGGCTGTCGATGCTGCAATGCGCGCGCTGTCCTAGCTTGCGGCAATAGTACGCAAGGCGGTTCTCTATCGTTCTGAATCTCCGAAACAAAAAAGAGCCGCGGCCCTGGGGCCGCGGCTTGCTGGCGAGGGGATCGGAAGGCGCCCTTGACTCACATCGGATCCGGCCCGCGCTTGATGGCGGCGACGCCGGTGCGGCTCACGTCGACCAGGCCCAGGGGGGCCATCAGCTCGACGAAGGCGTCGATCTTGTCGGGGGCGCCGGTCAGCTCGAAGACGAAGCTGCGCAGGGTGGTGTCCACCACCGCGGCCCGGAACACCTGGCTCAGGCGCAGCGCCTCGACGCGGGCCTCGCCGGTGCAGGCCACCTTGATCAGCGCCAGCTCCCGCTCGACCGAGGGGCCCTCCTTGGTCAGGTCGTGGACGTCGACGACCACCACCATCTTGCTCAGCTGGGCCTTGATCTGCTCGATGATCGCAGGCTCCCCGGTCGTCACCACCGTGATCCGCGAGCGTCGGGAGGCGTGGTCGGTCTCCGAGACCGTCAGGCTCTCGATGTTGTAGCCCCGGCCCGAGAACAGGCCAATGACCCGGGCCAGCACGCCGGCCTCGTTCCTCACCAGCACCGCCAGCGTGCGCCGCTCCTCGCCCTCGGGCAGGGTGGGGCGAAGCGAGTAGGCGGAATGGGCCGTCGAGCCCTGCGGAATGTTCAGCGCGTTCATGCGCACTCTCCCCCGTGCGCGGGGGCGCGGCCCGCAGGCCCGCCCGCCGCGGAACCAGAAATCAGACGAGCACCGAGCCGGAGACGTCGATCGCGCCCTCGGTCGAGGCCTCGCCCAGCAGCATCTCGTTATGCGCCTTGCCCGAGGGGATCATCGGGAAGCAGTTCTCGTGCTTCTCGACCAGGCAGTCGAAGATCACCGGGCCGTCGTAGTCCAGCATCTCCATGATCGCGTCGTCGAGATCGGCGGGATCGGTGCAGCGGATGCCCTTGCAGCCGAAGGCCTCGGCCATCTTCACGAAGTCGGGCAGCGCCTCGGAATAGGAGTGCGAATAGCGCTCCCCGTGCAGCAGCTGCTGCCACTGGCGGACCATGCCCAGACGCTCGTTGTTGAGGATGAACTGCTTCACCGGCGCCATGTACTGAACCGCGCAGGACAGCTCCTGCATGGTCATCATGAAGCTCGCCTCGCCCGCGACGTTGATCACCAGCGCCTCGGGATGGGCGATCTGCACGCCGATCGAGGCCGGCACGCCGTAGCCCATCGTCCCCAGCCCGCCGGAGGTCATCCAGCGCTTGGGCTCCTCGAAGTTCAGGAACTGGGCGGCCCACATCTGGTGCTGGCCGACCTCGGTGGTGATGTAGCGGTCGCGCCCCTTGGTCAGCGCCTCCAGCCGCTGCAGCGCGTACTGGGGTTTGATGACCGACTTCGAGTTCTTGTAGGTCAGGCACTTGATCGCCCGCCAGGCGTCGATCTGGGTCCACCAGCCGGCCAGCCGGTCGCGCCGGGTCTGGGAGCCGCGGGCGCGCCACCTGGTCAGGACCCGCTCCAGCGTCTCGGCCACGTCGCCCAGGATCGGAACGTCGACATGGACGTTCTTGTTGATCGAGGAGGGGTCGATGTCGATATGCGCCTTCTTCGAGTCCGGCGAGAACGCGTCCAGCCGCCCCGTGATCCGGTCGTCGAAGCGCGCCCCGATGCAGAACATCGCGTCGCAGCCGTGCATGGCCATGTTCGCCTCGTACATGCCGTGCATGCCGAGCATCCCCAGCCACAGTTTTCCCGACGCCGGGTAGCACCCGAGCCCCATCAGGGTCGAGGTCACCGGAAACCCCGTCTCCTCCGCCAGCTCGCGCAGCAGGGCCGAGGCGCGGTCGCCCGAGTTGATCACGCCGCCGCCGGTGTAGAGGATCGGCCGCTCGGCGGTCTCGATCATCTCGACCATGGCCATGACCGCGTCGTCCTCCGGCTCGCGCCGGGGGTTGTAGGGCAGCTCCTCGGCCTCTTCGGGCGAGTTGTAGGTCCCGGTGGCGAACTGGACGTCCTTGGGGATGTCGATCAGCACCGGGCCGGGGCGCCCCGCCATGGCGACGTGGAAGGCCTGGTGGATGGTGTCGGCCAGGTGGTCCGTCTCCTTCACCAGCCAGTTGTGCTTGGTGCAGGGGCGGGTGATGCCGACGGTGTCGGCCTCCTGGAAGCCGTCCGAGCCGATCAGGAAGGTCGGGACCTGGCCGGTCAGCACGATCATCGGGATCGAGTCCATCAGCGCATCCGTCAGCCCGGTGACCGCGTTGGTTGCGCCGGGGCCGGAGGTGACCAGCACCACGCCGGGCTTGCCGGTCGAGCGGGCATAGCCCTCGGCCGCGTGGGTCGCGCCCTGCTCGTGGCGGACCAGGATGTGCTTGATGTCGTTCTGCTTGAAGATCTCGTCGTAGATCGGAAGCACGGCGCCGCCGGGGTAGCCGAACACGGTGTCCACGCCCTGGTCCTTCAGGGCCTGAACGACGATCTGGGCGCCGGTCATCTCACGGGGCATGTGCGCTTTCCTCTGACGACTTGTATGCTCTGGCGGAAGGGGGGTCTTTCGGTGGGGCCGTCATCGCGCCGGGCACAAAAAAACCCCCGGTCGGGGGGGCGTGCGGGCGCTTGGGGGGACGAGATCGCTCGTCCGCCGTCAGTCGCGCCCGTCCCTAAGTACGATGAGAGCCATGTCGGGTCCCCGGCCTTCCGTCTTTCCGCAGCCGGGTGACTACCGGGCGCCGCGGCGACGGTCAACCCCGAAACCCGGTCTTCGCGGAGAAAATTGCGCGCCGCCCGTTCCGCGCGCAACTTTCCGTGCCTCTCCCGCAACGTCGCCGAGGCCCCAGGCGCCGCCCGACCGCCCCGCCGCCGCCTCCGCGCGGCGGACCGAGGGCGCCCGGCTGCGCCGGACGTCGGGGGCAAAAGGCGCCGCCTGCGCCGGGCGAAGGGACCAGAGGGCGCCGGCTGCGCCGGGCGAAGGGACCAGAAGGCGCCGGCTGCGCCGGGCGAAGGGACCAGAAGGCGCCGGCTGCGCCGGGCGTCGGGACCAGAAGGCGCCGGCTGCGCCGGGCGTCGGGGGCGGAAGCGGCGCGTCGACCCTCGCGCCCGGGGCCGGCGTCCGGCCCGCGCCGCGTGTCAGCCTCGGCGCCCGGGGCGGGCGGCGCGGGGCGCCCGTGTCGCGCGCAGGCGGGGACGCGGACGTCGCTCAGGCGCGCGGCCCGCAGGCGCCCGGGATCGCGCGGCCGCTCCGCCCGGCCGAGCGGCGCCCCGCCGCGCAGCCCAGCGCCAGCAGCCCCGCCGCGCCGGGCGCCGGCTCGGTCTCGGTGATGAAGGGGGTCGCCATCGTCGCCTGCGCCGCGGCGCCTCAAGACGCAGCCGCCAGCGCGACAGGCGCGATCCGCCACGCATGTCTCATCCGGATCGCCCTCCCGATCGTCGCCGGGCAAGGCTGCGGCGGAATGTCCTCCTCCGCAAGCCGCAAGCCGCAAGCCGCGAGCCGCAAGCCGCAACTCGCCTCCCGCCGGTCGGCCGCGGGGGCGCCTTGCCGCCGATCGTTCCGGCCCGCGGCCTCAGCGCCGCAGGAAGGCGCGCAGCGCGACCAGGCTCAGCGCCGCGGCGGGCAGGGGGGCGAGGAAGATCCACAGCGCCGCCCGCGACAGGGCCTGCGGCCCCTCCGCCCCCGCGAAGCCCGCGGCGTTGGCCGCGACCCCTGCGAAGGCCGCGCCGGCGGCATAGCCCAGCTGCTCGGCCGTCGGCAGGCCCGAGGCGATGCGCGCCCGGTCCTCCTCGGCCGAGAGCGCCTGCGCCCGGCGCAGCACGAAGGTCCAGGCCATGCCGAAGCCCGCGCCCTCGACGATGCCCACCGCCACGATCGCCCAGACCGGGCCCACCGGGAACACCAGCGCCTGCAGCGGCGGGGTGGCCGCCACCAGGCACACGCCCAGCGTCACCGCCAGCGGGTCCCGCCGCTCGGGCCAGGACGAGACCACGATCGCCGCCAGGCTCCAGGTCACCGACAGCGAGGCCAGCGCCAGCCCCGCCCCCAGCGCCGAGACCCCGTGCAGCCGCACCAGAAGCACCGGCCCGTAGGCGAGATAGGGCACCGTCGCGAAGCACAGCGCGAACATCATCAGGAGCGAGGCGCCCGCCCGGTCCGACAGCCGGAAGGCCCCCGGCGGGAACATCCGCCCCTCGCCCCGGCTTGCGTCGCGGCGGAAGGCGGCCACCAGGCAGCCCACGCCCGCCAGCAGGAACAGGCCGGTGCGCAGGGGCGCGACCTCGACGCCCCCGGCCGCGATCAGGAACACGCCCGCCGCGATCAGCGCGAGGCGGATGACCGGCGGGCGGGCGGCGGCGCCGGCCTCGGCCGGGGCGCCGCCCACGCCCCGCATCCCGAAGGCCAGCAGCAGGGTCAGCGCCAGCGCCTGCGCGCCGAAGGCCCAGACCGCGCCGCGCCAGGAGCCGGCGGCGACGAAGGCGCCTCCGAACAGCGGGCCCAGCAGGGCCGAGATCCCCCACAGCGTCGAGATCACCGCCACCACCCGCGCCGTCAGCCGCCGCGGGAACAGCTGCCCCGCCGCCACGAAGGCCAGCGCCACCAGCGCGCCGCCCCCGATCCCCTGCATCAGCCGCGCGCCCAGCACCACAGGCATGCTCGGCGCCAGCGCCTGCACCGCGCAGCCCAGCCCGAACACCGCCGCCGCCGCCGTCATCACCGGCTTCAGCCCCCGCCGGCGCGCCGCCAGCCCCGCCACCGAGGAGGCCGAGATCGACCCCACCAGGTAGAGCGCCGTCGACCAGGCCACCCAGGCCTCGCCCCCGATCTCGTCGAGCATCGCGTCGATCAGCGTGGCGGTGATCATGGCGTTGGCCGCATGCAGCCAGACCGCGAGCCCGACCATGGCGAGCGAGGGCAGGTAGGCGCGGGTCAGCAGCTCGCCCCAGCCGACGGGCGAGTCTTCGGAGGCCGCGAGGGGCGCAGGATCGGCGGTCATCGGGCGGTCCGGTCGGTTTCGGGCGGGCAGGGCAAGGCGCGAGGCTCCAACAGGCTGCGACCTCGACCACGCTCGAGGTCAAGGGCCTCGCGACCGGAGCCGCGGCACGCCCGAAGGGGATGAGGACCGACGGGCACGGAGGCGCGCGTCGGGGGCAGAGAATACGAACACGTCCGGACAATCAGCGCGGCACGAAGCCGCCCCGACGCGGCCCGGCCCGACTGACCCGAGGCCCGCCGCGTTGCCTGACCCCGGGTCCTGCGGCCGGTCAGACCCGAGGCCCGCCGACCCGCCCGACCCGGGGTCCTGCGGCCCGCCCGCCCGATTGACCCAGGGTCCCGCGGCCCGTCCACCGGCCTGACCCGGGGTCCTACGTCCAGCCGACCCGCCTGACCCGAGGGGCCGCCCGCCGACCCACCCGGGTTTTCGAACGGTCCCCTGGTCCGGGCCGCCGTCTCCCCCCGACGCCGGCGCCGCCCCCCTGTCCCGAGACGGCGATGTCCGGAGCAGGTCTCCCGGGCCGGCTGGCGCCGCACCCGCTTGCTGGCCTCGGCGGCGGGCGGCGTCGCGCGCCCCTTGCCCGGTGCGCCGGCGGCCCGCGTCCCG
>CAXGVP010000021.1:0-15622 GCA_964013055.1 uncultured Albimonas sp. | reverse complement strand
CCCAGGTCTCGGCCTTCCTGGACGAGAACCCCCGCGGCTTCGGCCTGCTGCAGCGCGACCGCGAGTTCGACCACTACCGCGACGGCGTGTTCTACGACCGCCGCCCCTCCCTGTGGATCGAACCGCTGAGCCCCTTCGGACGTGGCGCGGTGCAGCTGCTGGAAATTCCGACCAACGACGAGATCCACGACAACATCGGCGCCTTCTGGGTGCCCGAGGCGCCCGCGCGCGCCGGCAACGCCTACCGGATGCGCTACCGGATGCACTGGCTGGACGGCGAGCCCTTCCCCGCGACCAACATCGCCCAGACCGTCGGCACCCGCTTCGGCCGCGGCGGCCAGCCCGGCCACGCCCGCCCCGACAACGCCTGGAAGGTGGCGGTGGAGTTCGACCGTCCCGAGGTGATGCAGAAGATCCCCTACGGCGTGATGCCCGAGGTGGTCGCCTCGACCTCCGCCGGCCGCATCGCCCGCACGATGGTCGAGCCGGTGCCCGGCGGCAACGTCTGGCGCGCCTTCTTCGATCTCGAGCTCGACGACCCCGCCCAGGCGGCGGAGCTGCGCCTCTATCTCGCGCTGAACGGCGAGCCGCTGACCGAGACCTGGAGCTATCGCTTCGAACGCGGGAGCCTGGTGCAGGGGATCTGAAGCCGCGCCAGCCCGGCGCGCCCCCTCAGGCCTCCAGCCGGCGCGCCTCGCCCACCAGCAGGATCGGGATGCCCTCGCGGATCGGATAGGCGAGCCCCGCCTGGCGCGAGATCAGTTCCTGCGCCTCGCGGTCGTAGTCCAGGGCCGACTGGGTGGCGGGGCAGACCAGCGACTCCAGCATCCGCCGGTCCATCGCCAGCCGCGACGACGCGCCCGCCGGCTGCGGCGCAGCCAGCGGCGCGGCATCGCCCGCGCCAGTCGGCGCGGCGGCCGCGCCCGCGGTCCCGTCGTGCGGATCCTCGCCGGGGGGGCCCTCGACGGGCCCGGTCATTGCAGGGTGGTCCCGTCCTCGCCGCCCGAGGCGATGGCGAACTGCATCAGGGCGGCCAGCGTCTCGCGCCGGGTGGCGAGGGTCGGGGCCTCCAGCAGGGCCTGCTTCTCCTCGACCTCGAACGGGCAGAGCATGGACAGCGAGTTGATCAGCATCTCCGCGTCCGCTTCCTTCAGCGTGTCCCAGTCGGAGCTTAGCTGCGCCACCGAGAAGAACTTGCCCAGCGTCTTGAGGAAGCGTTCCCGGTCGAAGCCCGGATCCTTCTCGGTCCCGCCGAGGTCGCGGGCGAAGTCGGCCCACTCGGCCTTCACCCGGCGATAGGGCTGGAAGCCCTGCACTTCGCCGCGCAGCCGGAAGCGGCTGACCCCGGCGAGCGTGATCAGGTAGCGCCCGTCCTCGGCCTCCGAGAAGGCGATGACCCGCCCCGCGCAGCCGATCGAGTGCAGTCGGGGCTCCTCGCCCTCCTCGCTCTCGAACGGCTGGACCATGCCGATCAGGCGGTGGTCCGAGCGCAGGACGTCGTCCATCATCGCCAGATACCGCGGTTCGAAGATGTTCAGCGGCAGCCGACCGCGCGGCAGCAGGAGCGCCCCGGGAAGGGGGAACACCGGCACCGTCTCCGGAAGGTCGGCCTGGCTGAACCGTCTTCCCATGGTCAGGCGAAGATCATCGAGGCGAGGCGCCGGCGGCCCTTGCCGACCAGCGGGTCCTTCGGCCCGAGGCTGTCGAAAAGCTGGGTGAGCTGCGCCTTGGCGGCGCCCTCGTTCCACTCGCGGTCGCGGCGGAACAGTTCCAGCAACTCGTTCACCGCGCCCTCGTGGTCGCGCGCGGCGATCAGCGCCTGCGCCAGCTCCAGCCGGGCGTCGTGGTCGTTGGGATCGGCCTCCAGCCGGGCGCGCAGGGCATCCGTCGCGCCCGCGTCAGCGGCGCCCTCGGCCGACATCCGCGCCAGTTCGAGCTGGGCGCGGGCGTGGGCGATGGCGGCGTCCTGCACCTTGGCGGGATGCACGCGGGCCAGGGCCGCCTCGGCCTCGTCCAGCCGGCCCAGCGTCACGAAGGCGCGGGCGAGGCCGCCGATGGCGGGCAGGTTCTCGGGGTCCTCCTCGAGCACCGCGGCGAAGACCTGCACGGCGTCCTCGGCCTGGCCCTGCTCGAGCATTTCCTCGGCGGCGGCGACAGCGTCGGCGAGCGTCTCGCCCCCCGCCATGCCGATCAGCTTGTCGATGAAGGCCTTGAGCTCGGAGGGCGGCACCGCGCCCATGAAGCCGTCGACCGGCTGGCCGTCGACGAAGGCGTAGACCGTGGGGATCGACTGCACGCGCAGCTGGCCGGCGATCATCTGGTTCTCGTCGACGTTGACCTTGGCCAGGCGAACCTTGCCGTTCGCGGCTTTCACCGCCTGCTCGAGCGCGGGGGTCAGCTGCTTGCAGGGGCCGCACCACGGGGCCCAGAAGTCGACGATCACCGGGACCTCGCGCGACGCCTCGACGACGTCGGCCATGAAGGTCGCCTCGTTCACGTCCTTGATCACATCGCCCCCCGCGGGGGCGGCGGCCTGTCCCTGGCCCAGTTCCAGCATCGCTCGGGTCCCTCCGTCGCTCCGGCGGACGTCCCGCCGGATGTCGACCCCTAAGTAGAGGCCGCGCGCCCGGGCCGCAACCGAGCGGGCGGCTCGGGCGTCGTCCTCGGCGGCGGCGATCTCGAGGGGCAAGGTGGGGCCCGATACGCCGAGGGCAAGTCGAATCCGACCGGGCCTCGCCCCTGCGTCCCGATGGCTCCCCCGCCTGCCGGAGGCGCGCCCGTCCCCCTCGCGCGGCCGGGGTGGGCGGGCGGGCGGCTGCGCGAGGGGGACGGGCGCGCCGTTCAGCGCTCCGCCGACGCGGAGGCGAGCGCCTCGAGCGCGTCGAAATCGACGTCGACGGGGGCGTGGCCGGTGGTCTCGAAGAAGCGGCGCAGGTCCGCGGTGGCGATGGCCACCGTCGCCTCGTTGTGAAGCGGGTGCACGTTGAGCACCTCGGCCGCCATCATCTGCGCGTCGAGCGCCAGGCGCAGCTCGCAGCCCACGTCGTTGATCAGCCCCAGCGAGGTCACCGCCCCCGGCCGCACCCCCAGCAGCCGGCCCATGTCCTCGGGCGAGCCGAAGCTGAAGCGCTTCGCCCCCAGCGCCTTCGCCAGGTCCGGGATGCGGATCGCGCGATCCTCCTCGCAGACCGCCAGCCAGAAGCCGCCCTTCTTCTCCTTGAGGAACAGGTTCTTGCAATGCGCCCCGGGCATCGCGCCGCGCAGCTCCCGGCTTTCCTCCACGGTGCGCAGCGGCGGGTGGGCGTGGCGCCGGTAAGGGATGCCGAGCGCCTCCAGCCGCGCCAGCAGCGCGGCCTCGGCGGCGAACGGGTCGGCGACGGCGTCGCAGGGCAGGGCGGTCATGGGCGGCTCCGGCTCGATCAGGGGCGGGAGCGTTCAACCGCGGCCGCGCAGCGCGGTCAAGCTCGCCTGTCAGGCCAGGGCGGGCAGGCCAGGGCGGGCAGGCCAGGGGGGCTCGTTCGGGGAGACGGGTTCCCGCGGTTGACGTCCGCGTCGGCGCTTGGGTCCGGCGCCGAGCCGTCCTAGGGTGGCCGCGCAACCACACCAGGATCCCGGAGAACCGCCCATGTCCGACCCCGCCGAAACCGATCACTGGCGCCTGAACGGCATCCGCATCGTGAAGGCCGGCGAGCTGGACGCGAACACCGCCCAGACCCCGGGCATGAACCGCGCCGCGGCCATCACCCATGCCACCGCGGGGGCGCAGAAGATCTGGGCGGGCACCGTCTCGATCCACCCCGACGCCAAGACCGGCGCCCACCACCACGGCCACCTCGAGTCGGTGATCTACGTGGTGCGCGGCAAGGCCCGGATGCGCTGGGGCGACCAGCTGCAGTACGTGGCCGAGGCCGAGGCGGGCGACTTCATCTACGTCCCCCCCTACGTCCCCCACCAGGAGATCAACGCCGCCGACGACCAGAGCCTGGAGTGCGTGCTGGTCCGCTCCGACCAGGAGCCGGTGGTGGTGAACCTCGACATCGAGCCGGTGGAGAACCCCGAGCCGGTGCGCTGGATCGATCCCAACCACCCGGAGTAAGCCGCCGGACATGCGAACGGCCGCCGGGGACGCCCCCGGCGGCCGTCTCGTCTGCGGCGGGCGGCCCGCCGGAGGCCCCGGATCAGGTCCGGGGCGCCCGCGGGGCGGGCGCGGCGCCCGGCGCCCTCAGCGGCGGGCCATCTTCGACAGGCGCGGGAGCATGGCCGAGAAGTCCATGCCCTTGCCGTCCTCGCCCACGAACGCCTCGTAGAGCTCCATCGCCCGCGCGCCCATCGGGGTGGGGGCGCCGACCGAGTCCGCGGCCTGCTGGCTCAGGCGCAGGTCCTTGAGCATCAGCTCGGCCGCGAAGCCGGGCTTGTAGTCGTTGTCGGCCGGCGAGGACGGACCCACGCCCGGCGCCGGGCAATAGGCATTCATCGACCAGCAGTAGCCCGAGGACGTGGACACCACGTCGAACACCGACTGCCGCGACAGGCCCAGCTTGTCGGCGAGGTTGAACGCCTCGCACACGCCGATCATCGAGATTCCGAGGATCATGTTGTTGCAGATCTTCGCCGCCTGCCCGGCGCCGCCCTCGCCGCAATGCACCGCCTTCTGGCCCATGATGTCGAAGAGCGGTTTTGCGGCCTCGAACGAGGCCTCGGACCCGCCGGCCATGAAGGTCAGCGTGCCGCCGGCCGCGCCCCCGATGCCGCCCGAGACGGGGGCGTCGACCGACAGCAGCCCCGCCTCGGCGGCGAGGTCGTGGGCGGCCCGCGCGCTGTCCACGTCGACGGTCGAGCAGTCGATGAACACCGCCCCCTTGCGCATGGCGGGGATGATCTCGGCCGCCACCGTGCGCAGGATGTCGCCGTTGGGCAGCATGGTCAGGACGGCGTCCTTGCCCTCCACCGCCTCCACCGCGGTCGCGGCGGCCGCGACGCCCTCGGCCGTGGTCCCGGCCACGTCGAAGCCCGTCACCTCGTGACCCGCCTTGGCGAGATTGGCGGCCATGGGCGCGCCCATGTTGCCCAGGCCGATGAACCCGATCTTCATGTCGTCTCCTCCCGTGTCGTGGTCGTCGTCCCGGTCAGTCGACCGGGAACGGGGCTTCGGTGAAGGGCGCGCGCGCCTCCCATCCGGCCCGGTAGTGCTCCAGCGCCGGGCGGGCGTCGGCGTCGAACACCCCCGGCCATTTCTGCGCGAGATACGTGGCCGCGCAGACCGCGGCGAGGTCGGCGCGGTCCGGCTCCCCGGACGTGGACCGGCGGTCCGCCCAGCGCTCCAGCCAGTCGAGGCCGGAGGACATCTGCTTCTCCAGCCGCAGGATCCACTCGCGGTCCTGAAGCTGCGCGGGCCGGCGATTCTCGGCCGAGCGGGCGACCCCCTTGTCGGCGAGACCGATGGCCAGCCCCTCGACCTCGAGCATCTCGAAGCGGGCGGCGGCGTTGTCGGGCGCCAGCATCGAGCCGCCGAAATCCGCCGCGGGATCCTCGATCCACTCGATGATCGCGCGGCTGTCGGAGATGATGCGCCCGTCGTCGAGCGTCAGGGCCGGCGCCCGACCCAGCGGGTTGGCGCGCATCACCGCATCGAAGTCGCCGAACACCGACAGGGCCTGCCGCTCGAAGGCGACCCCGTGGACATGCAGCGCCAGCGCCACCCGGCGGGCGAAGGGCGAATCGTAGAGGCCGGTGAGGATCATGCCTTGCCGTGCTTCCACTCGTTCTCGCCGAGGTCCGAGAGCATGAACATCGCCCGGTCGGGCCACACGTCCTCGAGCCGGGGCGAGGCCCACTGCGGGTTGCGGTCCTTGTCGACGATCTGGGCGCGCACGCCCTCATTGAGCTCGCCGAACTCCTGGGAGCGGTAGGTGAAGCGGTATTCCTCGGCCAGCGCCTCCTCGATGGTCGACATCTCGCGGGCGTTGCGCACCGCGATCAGGGTCGAGCCGACCGACAGCGGGCAGGCCCGCAGGATCGCCTTGGCGGCGGTCTGGGCCCAGTCGGACTTCGAGGCCTGCAGGTCCTCGACGATCGACATCGGGGTGGAGTTGTTGAAGATCTCGTCGATCTCGGACTGAAGGTCGGCCAGCATCGGGGCGACCTCGGGCTCCTGCGCGGTCATCGGGTCCTGCTTGAAGCGGCCGATGGCGAGGATGTCGCCGGTCTTGCAAAGCTCTTCCTTCAGGGCCGCGTGGTCGGCCGAGGGCACGAAGAAGTCCGCGAAGCCCGCATAGATCGCATCGGCCACCCCGATGCGGGTGCCGGTCAGGCCCAGGAACTCGCCCGAGCGGCCGGGCGAGCGCGACAGGATGAAGGTGCCGCCCACGTCGGGCAGCAGGCCGATGCCGGTCTCGGGCATCGCCAGCAGGGTCTTCTCGGAGAAGCAGCGGTGCGAGCAGTTCGAGGCGATGCCCACGCCGCCGCCCATCACGATGCCGTCCACGAAGCTGACCACCGGCTTGGGGTAGTTCCGCAGCAGGGCGTTCATCCGGTACTCGTCGGACCAGAACCCGCGCGAATAGGCGTAGTCGCCCTTCGAGCCATGCTCCCACATGTTGCGGATGTCGCCGCCGGCGCCGAAGGCGCGGCCCTCGCAGGCGTCGATCACCACCAGGTCGATGGCCGGGTCGTCCTTCCAGGCGTTCAGGCCCGCTTCCAGCGCCAGCGACATCTCCCAGCTCAGCGCGTTCAGCGCCTTGGGGCGGTTCATGGTGATGCGGCCGGCGCGGCCCTCGGTGGTGACGATGAGGTCGGTCATGGTGTCTCCCTGAACTCTTCTCTGGGCGCTCAGCCGCGCTCGGCGAGCAGGGCCCGCGCGGTGATCAGGCGCATGATCTCGTTGGTGCCTTCGAGGATCTGGTGAACCCGCAGGTCCCGCACGATCTTTTCAATTCCGTAGTCTTCGAGGTAGCCGTAGCCGCCATGCAGCTGCAGGGCGTCGTTGGCCACGTTGAAGGCGGTGTCGGTGACGAAGCGCTTGGCCATGGCGCAGAACTTGGTGGCGTCGGGCGCTCCCTGGTCCAGCTTCCAGGCCGCCTGGCGCAGGAAGGTGCGCGCGGCCTGAAGCTCGATCTCCATGTCCGCGAGGCGGAACTGGAGGGCCTGGAACTGGTCCAGCGGCTGCCCGAAGGCCTTGCGTTCGCCCATGTAGGCGACGGCTTTCGACAGCGCCGCCTGGGCGCCGCCCAGCGCGCTGGCGGAGATGTTCAGCCGGCCGCCATCGAGGCCGTTCATGGCGTAGACGAAGCCGCGCCCCTCCTCGCCCAGCAGGTTCTTGGCGGGGATCGCGCAGCCGTCGAACTGCACCTGCGCGGTCGGCTGGGCCTTCCAGCCCATCTTCTTTTCCTGCGCGCCGAAGCTCAGCCCCTGCGCCCCGTCCTCGACCAGCACGCAGGAGATGCCCTTCGGCCCCGCGTCGCCGGTCCGGCACATCACCAGGTAGACATCGGAGAAGCCGCCGCCCGAGATGAAGGCCTTGTTGCCGGTCAGGGCGTAGCCCTCGTTGGTCTTCTCGGCCTTCGTCTTCAGCGCCGAGGCGTCGGAGCCGGAGCCCGGCTCGGTCAGGCAGTAGCTCGCCACCTTGTCGAAGGTCGCGAGCTGCGGGATCCACTCCGCCCGCATCTCGTCGCTCGCGAAGGTGTCGATCATCTTCGCGCACATGTTGTGGATCGAGATGAAGGCCGAGACCGAGGGGCAGGCCTGCGCCAGCGCCTCGAAGATCAGGGTCGCGTCGAGGCGCGAGAGCTCCGAGCCGCCATGCTCCTCCGAGCAGTAGATGGCGCCGAGGCCGAGCGCGCCGACCTCGCGCAGCAGGTCGCGGGGGATCGAGCCCTCATGCTCCCACTCGGCGGCATGGGGGGCGATGCGGTCCTGCCCGAAGGACAGGGCCATGTCGTAGAGCGCCTGGCTCTCCTCGCTGAGCGCGAAATCCATAGGTCCTCCTCCCGCCGGGCGGTTCCTTGCGGCCGGGGTCGCGGGGCGGGTAGGGTCCGCCGGATCGCAACGGGGCGCAGGGGGCGCGGCATGTTTTCGTTTCTCGGCCGGTTCGAGACGCCGGTGAAATACGCGCTCATGGGCGCAGCGGGCGGCTTCCTGGCCAACCTTCTCATGATCCTGGCGGGCTACCCGCCGCCCGAGCCGCTCGCCACCATCATCGGACTGGGCGTGGGCGGGTTCGTCGGCGGGATGTTCCACCAGAAGCGGAAGGGCGGCTGACCGCCCCTCCGCCATTCGCGAGAGCTCAGGCCTGGGCCACCGCCTCGACCTCCAGCAGCCAGCCGGGATCGAACATCTCGGAGACCAGCGTGGTCATCGTGGGGCGGCGGTCGCCCAGAACCTCGGCCCGGATCGCCCGGTATTCGCCGGCCAGGGAGCGGTCGGCGAGCCAGGTGGTGACCTTCACCAGGTGGTCGAGCGTGTAGCCCGCGGCGCGCAGCTGCGCCTCGACGTTCGACCAGACCTGGCGAGCCTGGGCGTCGAACCCCTCGGGCGCCTTGCGGGCCGCGTCCAGCGGCACCTGGCCGCTGATCCACAACGTGCGCGTGGCGCCCGTCACCTCCAGCGCCTGGGCGTAGCCCGCCGGGGCGGGGGGCGCGTCGGGGGCGGCGATCTCCCGCCGCTTGAGGGGCTCGTCGCTCATGCTCTCTCCTCGATCAGGCCATCGTCGGGATGACGAACTCGGCCCCTTCCTTCACGCCCGACGGCCAGCGCGAGGTGACCGTCTTGGTGCGGGTGTAGAAGCGGAAGGCGTCCGGCCCGTGCTGGTTGAGGTCGCCGAACACCGACTTCTTCCAGCCGCCGAAGGTGTGATAGGCCAGCGGCACCGGGATCGGCACGTTGACGCCGACCATGCCCACGTTGATGCGGCTGACGAAGTCGCGCGCGGCGTCGCCGTCGCGGGTGAACATCGCCACGCCGTTGCCCATCTCGTGATCCATGGCGAGGCTCAGCGCCTCCTCGTAGGTCTTGGCGCGCACGGTCGAGAGGACCGGGCCGAAGATCTCCTCCTTGTAGATCGACATGTCCTTGGTGACGTTGTCGAACAGGCACGGGCCGACGAAGAAGCCGTTCTCGTAGCCCTGCATCTTGAAGTTCCGGCCGTCGACGGCGAGCGTCGCGCCCTCCTTCACGCCCTGGTCCACCAGGCCGAGGATCTTGTCGCGGGCCGCGGCGGTGACCACGGGGCCGTAGTCGACGTCGTCGCCGGCGGTGTAGGGGCCGACCTTGAGCGCCTCGATCTTGGGGATCAGCTTCTCGATCAGGGCGTCGGCGGTCGCGTCGCCGACGGGGACCGCCACCGAGATCGCCATGCAGCGCTCGCCGGCCGCGCCGTAGCCCGCGCCCACCAGCGCGTCGGCGGCCTGGTCGAGGTCCGCGTCGGGCATGATGATCATGTGGTTCTTGGCGCCGCCGAAGCACTGCACGCGCTTGCCGGCCGCGGTGCCGCGCGAATAGACGTAATGCGCGATCGGGGTGGAGCCGACGAAGCCCACGCCGCCGATGTCCTCATGGTCGAGGATCGCGTCCACCGAGACCTTGTCGCCGTTGATCACCTGCAGGATGCCGTCGGGCAGCCCCGCCTCCTTCATCAGCTCGGCGAGCATCAGGGGGACGGAGGGGTCGCGCTCGGACGGCTTCAGGATGAAGGCGTTGCCGCACACGATCGCCGGGCAGAACTTCCACATCGGGATCATGGCGGGGAAGTTGAACGGCGTGATGCCCGCGGCCACGCCCAGCGGCTGGCGCATCGAGTAGATGTCGATGCCGGGGCCGGCGCCGTCGGTGAACTCGCCCTTCAGCAGGTGGGGGGCGCCGATGCAGAACTCGGCCACTTCCAGGCCGCGGATCACGTCGCCCTTGGCGTCGGGAAGGGTCTTGCCATGCTCGCGGCTCAGGGCCTCGGCCAGCTTGTCCATGTCGCGGTGCAGAAGCTCGACGAACTTCATCAGCACGCGGGCGCGGCGCTGGGGGTTCACGGCGGCCCAGGCGGGCTGGGCGGCCTTGGCGGACTGCACGGCCGCGTCGATTTCCTCGACGGTGGCGAGCGGGGTTTTCGCCTGCACTTCGCCGGTCGCGGGGTTGTAGACGTCCGCGAACCGCCCGGAGGTTCCCTTGACGTGCTTGCCGTCGATCCAGTGGGTGAGCTCGGTGACCATCGCGTGTTTCCTCCCGCGTTTGTCGACCTGTCGATCAGTCGGAGGCCACCCTCATCATATTTTAACGCAGGGCAATGGGAGAATCTCCACTTTGGATGTGCATTCCTGCACAATGGGCGGATGAACTGGGACGACATGCGCTATTTTCTGCAGGTGGCCCGCACCGGGCGCCTGACCGAGGCCGCCCGCGCGCTGGGCGTCGACCACGCCACCGTCTCGCGGCGAGTGGGGGCGCTGGAGCGGGCGCTGTCGGCGCGGCTCTTCGACCGATCCCCGCGCGGCTATGCGCTGACCGAGGCGGGGCGCGCCCTGCTGCCCACGGCCGAGGCGATGGAGAGCGCCTCGATGCTCGCCGCCGCCGAAGTCGGGGGCCGGCAGGACGAGCTGTCGGGCGCCGTGCGCATCGGCATGCCTGAGGGGGCGGCGAGCCACCTCGCCCCCGGCGCAGTGGCCGACCTGGTGGAGACCTATCCGCGGCTGCAGATCCAGATCGTCGCCCTGCCGCGGACGTTTTCCCTGTCCCAGCGCGAGGCGGATTTCGCCATCGTCGTCACGCCCCCCGCCGCGGGCCGGCTCCGCATCCGCAAGATCGCCGACTATAGACTGCAGCTCTACGGCGCCGCCGAGCTGCTGGGCGACCGCCCGCCCCGCACGGCCGAGGAGCTGCGCCGCTGGCGGCTGGTGGGCTACGTGCCGGACCTGATCTTCGACAAGGGCCTGGATTACCTGACCGAGATCCCCGGGGCGCCGACGCCCACGGTGGCCTCGACCTCGCTGCTGGTGCAGCTCGAGATGGTGGCGGCGGGCGCCGGGCTGGGGATGCTGCCGGAGTTCATGGCGCGCCGCCGCCCCGGCCTGGTCCCGGTGATGCCCGAGGTCACCCGCATCACCCGCGCCTACTGGCTGGTGATGCACCAGGACACGGCCGACCTCGCCCGTATCCGCCGGGTGGCGCGCGCCTTCGCGGACGCGATGCGCGCGCGGCTGTAGGCGGGCTCTTGCCTCGCGCCGGCCCTCCGTGGTCTGAGGACCCGGCGCCGGCAGAGGAGAGAGGGCGATGCAGGTCTGGATCTACCTTCTGATCGCGATCACCGGAGAGGTGTTCGGCACCACTTTCCTCAAGGCCTCGGACGGGTTCACCAGGCTGGGGCCGACGGTGCTGGTGGTGATCGGCTACGCCATCGCCTTCTTCTTCCTGTCGCTGACCCTGAAGACGATCCCCACCGGCATCGCCTACGCGATCTGGTCGGGCGTGGGCACGGTGATGATCACGCTGGTGGGCTGGGTGTTCATGGGCCAGCGGCTGGACCTGCCGGCGCTGATCGGGATCTCGCTGATCATCGCCGGCGTGGTGGTGATGAACCTGTTCTCCGGCTCGGTGAAGCACTGAGGGTTCAGCCCAGCAGCCACGGCCAGACCAGGGTCGGCGCCGCCTCGACCGCGAGCGCCAGCACGATCGCCGCCCGCGCCGCCGCCCCCCGGAACCGCCGCCACAGCAGGACGCCGAGCGCGAGGCACGCCGCCCCCTCCACCAGCGCCACCGCATGCCCGTGGCGGGCCGGGTTCCAGTAGCTCAGCGGGCTGCGGAACACCCAGTCGGTCAGGGGCCAGAAATGCGGGCGCGCGTCGGAGTGGTGCAGCGGCAGGTCGAAGGCGAGATGCAGCAGCGCCGCTCCCGCGAAGACCGCCAGCGCCGGCCGGCGCAGCGCCAGCGCCGCCAGCCCCAGCGCGCCCCACAGCGGGATCGAGTTGTCGACCCGGAACACCCCCTGCCAGAGGGCCGAGCCGTAATCCTCCTGGAAGATCCGCGGCAGGTCGTGCCCCAGCCCCCAGCGCGCCCAGGCGAACAGCAGGAACAACCCCAGGTCGGGCGCGAGCCCCCCCGCCAGCGCCGCGAGGTTGCGCCGGCGCGCGGCCGCGCCCTCCGCCCCCCGGAGGGCGGGACGCGCGAAGGCGGCGGCGGCGAAGATCAGGTGCGCGGGCGTGTTCACCCGACCTGTCTCCGCGCTCCGCCCCCGGAACTCAACCGTTGATTGCGGATCGCCGTCCCGAAGGGGCGAAAGCCGCGCGAAGGGCGGCCTCGCCGGACGCTGGACCTCTCCGCCCCGCAGGAGCGCCCGGCCGGCTCACGGCTCCGGGAAGCTCACAGCCCCAGGACATCGGTCATCTCGTACTGGCCGGGCTTCTTTTCCTGCCCCCAGACGCCCGCGGTCATCGCCCCGCGGGAGAAGATCATCCGGTCGGTGGCGATGTGCTTGAGGATCACCCGCTCGCCGGCGTTGGCGAAGATCACCTCGTGCTCGCCCACCACGTCGCCGCCGCGCAGCGCCGCGAAGCCAATGGCCCCGTCCCTGCGCGCCCCGGTCTGGCCGTGGCGGCCGGAGTCCATCACCTCGGCGAGGTTGGAATCATGCCCCTTCGCCGCCGCCTCGCCCAGCATCAGCGCGGTGCCCGACGGCGCGTCGACCTTGTGGCGGTGGTGCATCTCGACCACCTCGACGTCCCAGCCGGGGCCGAGCGCCTTGGCGACCTTCTCGGTCATCACCACCAGCAGGTTGACCCCCAGCGAGAAATTCCCCGCCCGGATCTGGACCGAGTGGCGCGAGGCCGCCTCGAGCTTCGCCAGGTGCGCGTCCTCGAAACCGGTGGTGCCGATCACGTGCACGCAGCGGGCCTGTGCGGCGAGCGCGGCATGGGCGACGGTCGCCGCCGGCGCGGTGAAGTCGAACACGGCTCGGGAGCGGGCGAAGGCCTCGAGCGGGTCGTCCTCGACGATCACGCCCAGGGGGGCGCCGCCCAGGCACTCGCCGAGGTCGCGGCCGATCCACTCGTGGCCCGGACGCTCGGTGGCGCCGGTCAGGTGGATCTCGGGATGCTCCTTCGCCGCCTCGACCAGCATCCGGCCCATGCGGCCGGAGACCCCGGTGACGGTCGCGGGAATGGTCATGGCGGCGCTCCTTGCGGCTGCGAGGGGCCGGTCCGGCCCGGCGGCGGGCATAGCACCGACGCGCGCGGCCCGGCAACGGCCGCGGTGGCCGGGCATGACGCCCAGGTCAAACCGCGACGGCGCGCCGCGACGCTGGACGTCGCGGGGCAAGGCGATGAATATGCAGGCGTCGGGACCCCGCCGGCTCCGCGCGCCGCCCCCTCCCGGGCCGCCCGCCGAAGGACGAGAGCGGGGCCGGACGCCGACATAGCCTCCGACCGGGAGAGACGAATGAAACGCTTCCTTCTGGGCGCCGCGACGGTCGCCCTGATGGCCGGCCCCGCGTTCGCCGCGCAGACGCATGTGAACCTGGGCGTCGCGCTCGAGCCGCCGAACCTCGACCCGACCGCCGGCGCCGCCGCGGCCATCGACGAGATCGTCTACCAGAACGTCCTGCAGGGCCTGACCCGCATCGACCGCAACGGCGAGGTCCAGCCCTCGCTGGCGACGTCCTGGGACATCTCCGAGGACGGGCTGGTCTACACCTTCCACCTCGCCGAGGGGGTGAAGTACCACGACGGGGCCGACTTCACCGCCGACGACGTGAAGTTCTCCTACGAGCGGGCGATGGGCCCCGACAGCCAGAACGCCCAGAAGGGCCTGTTCGAGCCGATCGAGAGCATCGAGGTCGTGGACCCCACGACGGTGAAGATCACGCTCAAGCGCCCCTCGGGCAACTTCCCCTACAAGATGGGGTGGGGCGACGCGGTGATCGTGGACGAGGCCTCGGCCGCGGACAACGCCACCAACCCGATCGGCACCGGGCCCTTCAAGTTCAAGGACTGGGCCAAGGGCGCCTCGGTGACGCTGGAGAAGAACCCCGACTACTGGGGGGAGCCGGTGGCGCTGGACTCGGCCACGTTCAAGTTCATCTCCGACCCGACCGCGGCGCTGGCCGCCCTGATGGCCGGCGACGTGGACGCCTTCCCCAACTGGCCCTCCCCGGAGACGCTGCCCCAGATCGAGGCCGACCCCCGCTTCACCGTGGTGCGCGGCTCGACCGAGGGCGAGACGATTCTCTCGACCAACAACGCCAAGGCGCCCTTCGACAAGCTGGAGGTCCGCCAGGCCATCGCCCATGCGCTGGACCGGCAGGCGATCATCGACGGGGCGATGTTCGGCTCGGGCGAGCCGATCTACACCCACTATCCGCCGTCCGGTCCGGCCTTCGTGGACCTCTCGGGCCTCTACCCGCATGACGTCGAGAAGGCCAAGGAACTGCTGGCCGAGGCCGGCTTCCCCGACGGGTTCGAGGCGACGCTGAAGCTGCCGCCCCCGGTCTACGCGCGCCGCGGCGGCGAGATCGTGGCGAACCAGCTGGCCGAGGTGGGCATCAAGCTCGAGATCATCCCGGTCGAGTGGGCGCAGTGGCTGGATCAGGTCTACAAGGGCGGCGACTACGACCTGACGATCGTGGCGCATACCGAGCCCGACGACCTGCAGATCTACACCCGCGACAATTACTACTTCGCCTACGAGGGGACCGAGGTCCGCGAGCTGATGACCCAGCTCGCCGCCGAGGCCGACCCCGACAAGCGGATCGAGCTGCAGAAGGCGGTGCAGACCAGGATCGCCGAGGACGCGGTCAACGGCTTCCTGTTCCAGCTCGGCAAGACGGTGGTCGCCAAGAAGGGCCTCGAGGGCCTGTGGCAGAACCAGCCCACCCAGGCCAACGACCTGAGCGAGGTCCACTGGACCGAGTGACCGGACGGGGGCTCGCCCCCACCTGAAAGACCCCGAGCGGCGGCGAGCGCGAAAGCCTCGCCGCCGCTTCGCGTTTGCGCGAGGGCGCAGGCCGGGCGCCGGTCCCCGGGCGCCCTGTCCCCGAATGATCGTGCGCCCTCCGCCCCACGGGCGCCCCGGACTTGATCCGGGGCCTCTCTCCGACCGACGCCGCGTGCGCATCGGGGAGGGTCGGGCCCGACGCCGGCCCCACGACCGACGCCGCCCGCGCAGCGCCCGGGGCAGGAGGCCCCGGGTCAGGCCTCTCGGCCGATGCCGCCCGCGCAGCGCCCCAGGCAAGCGGCCCCGGGTCAGGCCCGGGGCGCCTGCCTGGCTGGCCGGGCGCGCCGACGGTCGATGCGGAGTCGCGGGGCCTCGTTCAGCCCCGGATCTTGCGCAGGTAGACGTAGAGGGCGCCCTCGCCGCCGTGGCTGCGGTGGGCGGGGTAGATGCCGACGATCATGTGGGCGAGCGGCGCCTGGCCCAGCCACAGGGGCACGGCGTGGCGCAGGACGCCGGTGCGCTCGGGCATGAAAGGGGCGTCCTCGACCGGCTTGCGGCCGCCCTTGCCGGTCACCACCAGCACGCAGCGCAGACCCTGGGCGCGGGTCGAGCGGATGAAGCTCGAGAGCGACGCGTGGGCCCGGTCGGCGGTCATCCCGTACAGGTCGAGCCGCGCCTCGGGCGGGCGGCGGCCGCGCTTCAGGCGGTCGGCCGT
>CAXGVP010000020.1:0-15897 GCA_964013055.1 uncultured Albimonas sp. | reverse complement strand
CCCGCGAGCTGGTCGGTCAGCTCGGTCGAGGGCTCGACCACCTCGACGCCATGCTCGGCCGCGGCGGCGAGCGCCTCCTCGTCGTTTTCCATGTAGGCGTAGGTCACGCCCATCGTGCCGATGGCGGCGCCTTCCAGCACCACCTTGCGCTGCGCATCCGTCAGGTCCGACCAGAAGCCCTGGTTGAAGGTGAACAGCGACATCGCCGCGTAGGTGCCCAGCGGCAGCATCACGTCGAAGCCCGCCACGTCCCACAGCGAATAGGCCTTCAGCGCCGCGGGCGAGAACACCGCCACGTCGACGCCGCCGCGGTCCAGCGTCTCGAACATCTCCGCGGCCGAGACGTTGACGGGCGTGCCCCCCACGCTCGCCACCCAGCGGTCCCACAGGGCGCCGGCGGAGCGGTAGCTGAGGCCTTTCAGGTCCTCGGGCGTGGTCAATTTCTGCTTGGAGATCAGCGTGTAGGGCGTGGTCGAGTAGGTCGAGGTGAAGACCAGGCCCTTGTCCTCGAAGTCCTTCCGGCAGGGGGCGCAGTCGAGCATCACCAGCTCGGCCACCGCCGCGGCGATCGCGGGGGGCTTGTCGGACAGCATCGCCATGTCGGCGATCAGCTGGAAATGCGGGAACTCGGCCGGGAAGTAGGTCAGCGCCAGCACGCCCACGTCGACGATGCCGTTCTCGACGCCGGGCAGCGTGTCCTTGGCCCCCAGCAGCGAGCCGCCGGCCCAGAACTGGAAGTCGAGCTCCCCGCCCGACGCCTGCTTGACGTGGTCCATGAACGGCTGGAAGCCGCCCGTCGTGCCGGGATGCGCCGGCGGGTGCCAGGTCGAGGCGCGGATCGTGGTCTGGGCCGTGGCGGGCGCGGCCAGCAGGGTGCAGGCGAGAAGCGCGGCGGCCGTGGCCGTGGCGGTGCGGTGGGTCATGGTTTCCTCCCCAGGACTGTCGGGTCGTGGTCTGGCCTCCGCCAGCGGTTGGTTCCGCCGGTCGGCGCCGGTTCAAGTGGTCTGCGCGGGCCCCCGCAGGGTGGGCGAGACCACCTCCTGCGACAGGTGCAGGTGCAGGATCGACGGCAGGCCCGAGGCGCGGGCCCGGGCCAGCGCGGGGGCGAACTCCTCGGTCCGGCGCACGGTCTCGCCATGGCCGCCGAAGGCGCGGGCATAGGCGGCGAAGTCGGGATTGCGCAGCTGCGTGCCCGAGACGCGGCCGGGATAGTCGCGCTCCTGGTGCATGCGGATGGTGCCGTACTGGGCGTTGTCGACCACGATCGCGACGATCGGCAGGTCGTATTGCACGGCGGTGGCGAACTCCTGCCCGTTCATCAGGAAGCAGCCGTCGCCGGCGAAGGCCACCACCTCGGCCTCGGGCCGCAGCCGCTTGGCCGCCACCGCCGAGGGGATGCAGTAGCCCATCGAGCCGTTGGCGGGCGCGAGCTGCGTGCCGTGGCGGGCGAAGCGGCGATAGCGATGCAGCCAGATCGCGTAGTTGCCCGCCCCGTTGCACAGGATCGCGTCCTGCGGCAGCGCGCGGTTCACCTCGGCCATCACCTGCGCCATGTCGAGCGGGCCCGGAACCTCCAGCCCCGCAGGATCCGACCAGGCGAGATAGGCCGCGTGCAGCGCCGCCGTGCGGTCGGCGCGCGCATTGCCCGGCGCGGCGGGGGAGAGCCCGTCGAGCGCCCCGGCGAAGGCCGTGGGCGCGGCGGCGATGCCGAGGTCGGCGGTATAGACCTGGCCGATCTCGGCCGGGTCGGGGTGAACGTGGATCAGGTCCTGCCGCGGCCGCGGGATCGAGAGCAGCGAGAAGTTCTGCGAGGGGACTTCCGACAGCCGCCCGCCGACCAGCAGCACCAGGTCGGCCTCGGCGATCGCCTCGACGACGGCGGGGTTGGCGCCCAGGCTCAGGTCGCCGGCGTAGCAGGGGTGCTCGGCCGGGAACAGCATCTGCCGGCGGAAGGAACAGCAGACCGGCAGGGCCGCGGCTCCGGCGAAGCGGGCGAAGGCGTCGACCGCCTCCTGCGTCCAGCCGGCGCCGCCGACGATGGCGACGGGGCGCTCGGCCGCCTCGACCCGCTCCAGCAGGCGGGCCATGTCGGCGGGGGCGGGGTGGGGCAGGACCGGGGGCATGGCGGGGGCGTCGGGCGCCTCGGTCAGGTCCGTCAGCATGTCCTCGGGCAGCGAGACCACCACCGGCCCCGGGCGGCCAGAGACCGCCTCGCGGAAGGCGCGGGCGACCAGTTCGGGCACGCGGTCGGCATCGTCGATCTCCACCACCCACTTGGCGACGGAGCCGAAGACGGCGCGGTAGTCGAGCTCCTGGAAGGTGTCGCGGCCCCGCGTGCCGCGGGCGACCTGGCCCACGAACAGGACCATCGGGCTCGAGTCCTGCTGGGCGATATGCACCCCGTGGAAGGCGTTCGAGGCGCCGGGCCCGCGGGTGACGAAGCACACGCCGGGGCGCCCGGTCAACTTGCCCGCGGCCTCGGCCATCATCGCGGCGCCGCCTTCCTGGCGGCAGACCACCATCTCGACCGGGGAGCCGTGCAGCGCGTCGAGCACCGCGAGGTAGCTTTCCCCCGGCACGCCGAAGGCATGGGTCACGCCGTGGCGGACCAGCTGCGCCACCAGCGCCTCGCCCCCGGTGCGGGCCGTCGCGCCGCCGGTCGTCACCGGGATCCCCCGCGCTTCGCCGCAACTCGCATCCGCATGTTTCCTCCCTTGCCGGCCCTCTGAGCGGGGCCTGACGAATCTTGCCTGCCGACAAGTCGCCGATATTGACGTTTCATTCAATGAAAACTTTATTGCAACAAAGATCAGGTTGCTTGACGAAAGGGGCCGCGCATGACCCGAGCGATACGCTTCCACCGGACCGGCGGCCCCGAGGTGCTGCAGGTCGAGACCGTCGAGGTCGGCGCCCCCGGCCCCGGAGAGGTCCGCCTGCGCCAGACCGCGATCGGGGTGAACTTCACCGACATCTATTCCCGCTCGGGCCTCTACCCCGCGCCGCTGCCCTGGATCCCGGGCCGCGAGGCCGCGGGCGTGGTCGAGGCGGTGGGCGAGGGCGTGAGCGACTGGGCCCCCGGCGACCGGGCGAGCTACGCCTCGGTCTCGGGCGCCTATGTCGAGGCCCGCCTGATCGAGGCCCGCCGCCTGATCCGCCTGCCCGAGGGCATCGACGACCGCACCGCGGCGGCCGCGACCCTGCGCGGCCTGACCGCGCACATGCTCCTGCACGCGGTGCACCCGGTGCGGCCGGGCGAGGCGATCCTGGTCCACGCCGCCGCGGGCGGGGTCGGGGCGATCCTGACGCAATGGGCCGCGGCGCTGGGAGCCACGGTGATCGGGGTGGTCTCGAGCCCGCAGAAGGCCGCGCTGGCCCGCGAGGGCGGCTGCGCGCATGTCGTCGTGGGGCGCGACGCCGACATTGCGGCGGAGGTGGCGAAGGCCACCGGCGGGGCCATGGTCTCGGTCGTCTACGACGCGGTCGGCCGGGCGAGCTTCGCCCGCTCCCTCGACAGCCTTGCGCGTCGGGGGCATTTCGTCAGCTACGGGCAGGCCTCGGGCCCGATCCCCCCGATCGCGATCCAGGAGCTGGGGACCCGCGGCTCGCTGACCCTGACGCGGCCGATGCTGGGCGACTACATCGACGCCCCGGCCGAGCGCGCCGGGATGGCCGCGAGCCTGTTCGCCCGCATCGCCTCCGGCGCCGTCGAGATCCGGATGGAGAACGCCTTCCCCTTCGAGCAGGCGGCCGAGGCCCACCGCGCGCTGGAGGCCGGCGCCACCGCCGGCTCGGTGATCCTTACAACCGCGCCTGTCTGACCGCCCGGGCGGGGGGGCGCGCAGGTTCGGCCGCGGCGGCCGGCCGGGGGTCGACGAGCGGCCCCGGCCGCATCCGCGCGAGCGCGTCGAGCGCGGCCGCGCGGCCCTCTTCCATCCAGGCGCGCACGCTGCGCTCGGCGTCCTCGGGGCGGCGGGCGCGCAGCGCCGCGACGGTCTCGGCGAACTGCCCGGCGCGTCGGGCGCGGATCTCGGGGGTGGCGCCCTCCAGCGGGATCTTCCACAGCGTGGTCCAGAACGAGTGGTCGTTGAGCTCGGTCCAGATCTGCTCGGCCAGCTCGTTGCCCCCGGCGCGCACCAGCGCGTGACAGGCCCGGCCCAGCGCGAAGGCGATGGCGGCAGGGTCGCCCTCGGGGCCCTCGGCGGCGGCGCGGATCTCGGCCAGGCGCCGCTCCAGCGCCGCCAGCAGGCCGGGCGAGGGGTCGCGGGCGGCGTGGCTCGCGGCATAGCCTGCCAGCGCGATCCGCACGCCGTACTGGTCGGCCACCGAGTCCAGCGTGATCCCGCGCACGAAGGCCCCGCGGCGCGGCAGGATGTCGACCAGGCGGCGGCGTTCGAGGATGTGGAAGGCGTCGCGCACCGGCCCGCGGCTGACCGAGAACCGCTCGGCGAACTGCTGTTCGATCAGGCGGTCGCCGGCGCGCAGGCGACCCTCCATGATCGACTGGCCGCAGGCGTCGGCGATCTGCTCCGCGATCGAGCGCGGCGCCCGGCTGTTCGCCCTGTTCAAACGCATCGCATCCCGCCTCGAAGCCCTGTCGTGCGCATCCTGACGCCGGCCGGATCGCGTCGCAACCCGGCCGGCGCCGACCGGTCAGCCGCCGCCGCGGGCGGCCAGCTCCGCCAGCAGCCCGGCCTTGAGCTTGTATTTCTCGACCTTGCTGGTGGGGGTGACGGGCAGCGCATCCAGGATGCGGATGTGGCGGGGGCGCATGTATTTCGGCATCACCTGCGCCGCATGGGCGCGCAGCGTCGCCTCGTCCAGCGTCGCGCCGTCCTGGGGCTCGATGAACACGGCGATGTCGTCCTCCTCCCCGTCGCGGGCGGGCACCGGCACGGCGGCGCAGGCGCGCACGTCGGGGTGACGGGCCATCGAGGTCTCGACCTCGAAGGAGGACACGTTCTCCCCGTGCACCCGGAAGAAGCCGCCCATGCGGTCGATGAAGACATGGCCGTCGCGCTCGGCGTCCACCAGCTTCACCGCGTCGCCGGTGTGGAACCAGCCGTTCTTCATCACCTTCAGCGTCGCCTCGGGCTTGTTGAGGTAGCCCTCCAGCAGGATCCCGGGGACCTTCGGGCGCAGGCAGAGCTGGCCGACCTCGCCCGGCGCCACGGGGCGGTCGGCCTCGTCCAGCACCGCCACCTCGTAGAGCGGCGAGGGGCTGCCCATGATGCCCTTGGGCAGGTCCTCGCGCCCGTCGTAGAGGATGCGCCCGGTCTCCCGGGCGCGTTCGCGCAGCACCTCCTTGGGCAGGCCACGGCGCCATTCGGGGTCCTTCGCCTCGCCGTCGGGGAACTCGTCGATGACGGCGGAGAAGACGTGGCCGGCCTCGGTCTGGCCGAAGCCCACGGTCATGAAATCGATGCCGAAGCGGGTGGCGAAGGCGTGGTGCTGGGCGCTGTAGGGCTGGATGTGGATCTTGCGCAGGGGGTGGGCGCGGTCGGCCTCGGAAGGCGCCTGCGCCATCAGCCGCGGCACCATCACGTCGAGCAGGATGCCCGCCGTCGCCCCCACCTCGTGCACCCGGTCCCAGAAGCGGGTGGGGCTGAACCGGTCCCAGAGCCCCACGGTGTTGCCGTTCCACACCGCCCGGCACAACATGTAGTAGGCGCCGCCCACATGGTAGAGGGGCAGGTCGCAATAGATCACGTCGTCGGGCGCATCGAAGCGGCGGATCATCTGGGTGTACTGGTTGATCCAGCGATAGCTCTGCAGCACCCCCTTGGCCGGCCCGGTCGTGCCCGAGGTGTAGATGATCGAGCAGGGGTCGGAGGGGCGGCGCTCCACCTGCGGGGGCGCCTCGTCGCGCTCCAGCGCGTCGAGCGGCAGGGCGTCGGGCGCCAGCCGCGCGACCAGGGCCGCCTGGTCCGCCACCTCGCCATGGGCGCCCGGCGCGGGGATGTGCAGGACCCTGCGCTCTGCCCGCCAGTCGTCGGCGATGGCGTCGAGCGTCTCGAGAAAGCTCGTGTCGGTGATCAGCAGCCGGGGGTCGGCGTCGGAGAGCTGGTAGGACAGCAGCGCCCCGGTGAGGTTGAAGTTCACCGGCGCGAAGATCGCCCCCGCCCGCCAGATCGCGAACATCGACAGCGCCGTGAGCAGCGAGTTGCGCGTCAGCACCGCCACCCGGTCGCCCGGCCTGACGCCCGCGTGGGCCAGCCCCGCCGCCATCCGCTCCGAGCGCCGCTTCGCCTCGCCCCAGGTGACCTGCGTGCCGTCCTCGCCATAGTGCAGGAACACCTTGTCGGGATGGGCGGCCGCGGCCTCGTCGAGCTTGTCGAGCACGATCTCCCCGTCGCGCTCCAGCAGGTCGTGGAGCGCGAGCGACATGGCGACCCGCGCCTCGGCGGTGGACCGGGCCGGGGCGGTCATCGCGTGCGCTCCAGGGTGGCCAGGGGCTGGTCCTCCTCGATCATGTCGTCGAGGGCGACGTGGATCGCGCGCAGCGTGCCGGCGGCGGGGCTGGCGACGGGGATCTCCATCTTCATCGCCTCGATCGTCGCCACGGTCTCGCCGGCGGCCACGGCCTCGCCGGGGCTCTTCAGGATCTCCAGCACGCGGCCCGCGGTGTCGGAGCGCAGCACGTCCTCGGTCATTCGTCGGTCTCCACAGAGGGGAACTTGCGGGGAGGGCGCCGCCCCCGGGGGACGGGGGCGGCGCGGGGGTCAGCTCGCGGCCAGCGAGACGCCGCGGAACTTGGGCTTGCCCAGCAGGTTGGGCTGGTAGCCGGTGACCGCGCTGCTGGCGGCGTCGACCTCGTAGGCGACGGCGATGGGCACGCTCAGCGCATGTTCCATCGCGATGCGCTGCACCTCGCCGAGCGCCCTGGCGCGGGCCTCGACCTCCTGGCTCTCGCGGCTGGCCTGCAGCGCCTCGAGGAAGCCCTCCGGCGGGGCGGTGCGGCCGGCGTTGTAGAACGAGCTCTCGGAGTAGAGCAGCGCGTAGGTCAGCGTCGGGTCCGGCCGGCCGGTCCAGTAGGACAGGTAGACGTCGCCGAAGCGCTCGGGGCCCATGAAGCGGTTGGTGACGTCGGCCACCGGCCCGTTCACGAACCGCCCCGTGATCCCCACCGCGCCCAGATGCTCGAGCACCACCTCCGAGCGCTGGACCGAGGCCTGGTCGTGCATGCCGAGGAAGGTCAGCTCCAGCCCGCCCTCGAAGCCCGCCTCCTTGAGCAGGGCGCGCGCCTTGTCGGGGTCGTGGACCATGTAGCCGGCCGCGGCCTCGGACCAGGCCCAGTGGGCCTGGGGCAGGACCATGCGCGCGGGCTCGCCGACGCCCGCCTGGGTGGCGGCGACGAAGGCTTCGCGGTCGAGCGCATAGCCGATGGCCTGGCGCACCCGCACGTCGGCCAGCGGCCCGCGGGAGCTGTTGAAGTAGAACTTGTGCACCCGCAGCGTCGGCCCCTCGTAGAGCTTGAGCTGGGGCATCCGCTCGATCAGCGCCTTCTGCTGCTCGGCCAGCAGATAGGCGAGGTCCGCCTGCCCGGACTGGATGGCGCGGAAAGCGGTGGCCTTCTCGGTGATGATGCGCAGCTCGATCCGGTCGACGCCCGGCGCGTCCGGGCGCCAGTGCTCGGCGAAGCGCTCGCCCTTCACGCTGTCGGCGTCGGTCCAGGAGACGAAGCGCCAGGGGCCGGTGCCGACGGGATTGCGGCCCATCTCCCCCTCGGGATCGTCGCCCAGCGCCCTGGGCGAGACCATCAGCCCCGCCCGGTCCGAGAGGATCAGCGGCAGGGCGGTGTCCGGCGCCTTCAGGCGGATGGTGACCCTGTGGGCGTCGGTCGCCTCCACCGCCTCGATGTTGGCGAGGTCGTTGCGCACGTTCGAGACCTGAGCGCCCCGGTTGCGGTCGAGGTTGAACTTCACCGCCGCCGCGTCGAAGGGGGCGCCGTCATGGAAGGTCACCCCCTGCTCCAGCGTCAGCACCAGGGTCGTGGGGTCGGGGAAGTCCCAGGACCTGGCGAGGCCCGGGCGGGCGGCCAGCGTCTCGGGGTCCCAGTCCACCAGGCTGTCGTAGAAGCAGTAGAGGAAGGTGTGATCCGTCCCCGAGGACCCGGTCGAGGGGTCGAGGCTGGAGGGGTTGTGCCCCGAGATCACCCGCAGCGTGGTCCCGTCCTGCGAGAGCGCCGCCCGCGGCAGGCCCATCGCGGCCAGCCCCGCGGTCCCGGCGAGGCCTGCCAGCACCTGCCGGCGTCCCGGCCGCCATCCCGGCGGCGTCGTGTCCATGCGCGTCATGTCGTCGATCCTCCCATGCGGCGCTCCGCCGTCGTGTCGCGGCGGTTTGGTGGTGCGCCTTGAGGCCCGGCCGGGTCTCGGGCGGCGGAGCGGCCGGGCGGGCCCCGCCGTCCCGGCGCGATCGGCGCCGGGAGTCCTGTTTCGGGATCAGGGGCGGGCGCGGACCGCCGGCGGCTCGCGCAGGTTGAGGCGGTAGGCGAGCTCGGCGAACTCGCACAGCAGGGGGCGCGTCTCGCAGGGATCGACGATTTCCTCGATGTTGAAGGCCTCGGCGGTGCGGAACGGGTCGCGGTATTTCTCGAGCCCCGCCGTCAGCTCCTTCAGCCGCGCCGCCCGGTCGGGGGCGGCGTCGAGATCGCGGCGGAAGGCGGCCTCCACGCCCCCCTCCAGCGGCAGCGAGCCCCAGTCGCCGCTGGGCCAGGCGTAGCGGAAGCGGAACCGCTCGGGGTTCATGTTGGCCGCCCCGGCCACCCCGAAGCATTTGCGCACGATCACCGAGCACCACGGGACCGTCGCCTGGTAGACGGCCGCCAGCGCGCGGGAGCCGTGGCGGATGGTGCCCGCCTGCTCGGCGTCCGGGCCGATGCGGAAGCCGGGGATGTCCACAAGATGCACCACGGGCAGGCGGAAGGTCTCGGCGAAGTCCACGAAGCGGGTGACCTTCATCGCGGTGTCCGCCGACCAGGCCCCGCCGTAGATCATCGGGTCGGAGGCGAGCACCCCCACCGCGCGCCCCTCGAGCCGCGCCAGCGCGGTGATCGAGGATCGCCCGTAGCGCGGCGCCATCTCCATCACCGAGCCGGCGTCGAAGACCGCCTCCAGGATCTCCCGCATCCGGTAGACCTTGCGCCGGTCGGAGGGGACGACGGAGGCGAGCGCCGCCTCCCGCCGGTCCGCGGGGTCGTCGCAGGGGGCGCGGGGGATCTCCTCGCCGCTGGCCGAGGGCAGGTAGCTCAGGAAGCTGCGCACGGTGGCGAAGGCGCTCTCCTCGTCGGGAACCACCAGGTCGGCGGCGCCGGCGCGCTCGTGGATGCGGGCGCCGCCGAGCTCGTCCTTGCCGAGGTCCTTGCCCATCGCGCCGCGCACCACCGGGGGGCCGGCGATGAACATGTGGGACATCCCCTCGACCATCACCGTCAGGTGGGCCGAGACCGCACGGGCCGAGGCGATGCCCGCGACCGAGCCCAGAACCAGCGCCACCACCGGCACGGTCTCGAGGCTGGCGACCACCGAATCCCAACCGGGGTTCATCGGCACGTAGGTCCGCCCCAGCGCCTCGGTGGTGCGGACCGAGCCGCCGGTGGCGTCGATCAGGCGGATCATCGGCAGGCGCAGCTCCAGCGCCATCTTCTCGGCCTGGACCACCTTCTCGTCTATGGTGGCGTCGGCGGCGCCGCCGCGCACGGTGTTGTCGTCGGCCGCGATCACCACGGGGCGCCCGTCGATCCGTCCCCGCCCGAACAGGAAGTTGGAGGGCGAGAACCCGGTCAGCCGGCCGGCGTCGTCATACTCGGCCTTGCCGGCCACCGATCCGATCTCGCGGAAGCTGCCCGGATCGCAGAGCTGGTCGATGCGGTCCCGCACCGTGAGCTTGCCGCGGCCCAGATGCCGCGCGACCGCCTCCTCGCCGCCCATGCGCGCGGCCAGCGCGCGCCGGCGGCCGAGCTCGTCGAGCCCGCTGCCTCCATCCATGACGTCCTCCCCGGTGGGCGGCCTCTTGGACGGGCCGCCCTTCCATAAGGGAACGGAACCACCTTGAACGGTCGATTGTCAACAATTGTCCGCCGCGCCCGGCGCCGGATCAGCCGATCAGCGCGGGCAGGAAGGTGACGATGGAGGGGAACAGCACCAGCAGGAAGCCGATGATCAGGTCCACGACCAGGAACCACACGATGCCGCGGAAGATGCCCGACAGCGGGATCAGGTCGCCCACCACGCCCTTGATGACGAAGACGTTCATGCCCACCGGCGGGGTGACCATGCCGATCTCCAGCAGCTTGGTCAGGAACACGCCGAACCAGACCAGCGACCAGCCCGCGTCCCCCACGATCGGCAGCACGATGGGCAGGGTCAGCAGCATCGCCCCGATGGGTTCCAGGAACATGCCCAGCACCAGGTAGATCAGCGCGATCCCGAGGATGATCATCACCGGGTCGGCGCCGAAGCCGGTCACCGCCTCGGTCAGGAACACGCCCGTGCCGCTCAGCGCCAGGAACCGGATCAGCAGCGCCGCCCCGCAGCCGATGATGAACAGCGTCGCCGTGGTCATCAGCGTCTCGCGGATCGCGTCGACGAAGGCCGACCAGCTCAGGCTGCGGCGGGCGAGCGCGATGACGGTCGAGAGGGTGGCCCCCAGGGCGCCGGCCTCGGTCGGGGTGAAGAAGCCGCCGAAGAGGCCGCCGAAGATCACCGCGATCAGCCCCGCGATGGGGGCCACGTCGCGGAAGGCCGCGAAGCGCATCCGCCAGGTCACCTCCTCCTCGACCCGCGGGGCGAGGGAGGGGTCGAGGCTGACCCGGATCACGATCAGGACGGCGTAGCCCAGCGCCGTGATCAGGCCGACCACCGCGCCGCCCAGGAACAGCTGGCCGATGGAGACCTGCGCGATCATCCCGTAGAGGATCATCAGGATCGAGGGCGGGATCAGGGCCCCCAGTGTCCCCGCCACCGCCAGCGCGCCGGTCGCGAGCCGCGCGTCGTAGCCGTATTTCGTCATCTCCGGGATCGCGATCCGCCCCATCGCGGCCGAGCAGGCCACCGACGACCCCGCCACCGCCGCGAAGCCCGCCGCCCCGAAGATCGAGGCGATGGCGAGCCCTCCCGGCAGGGCCGAGGTCCACAGCCGCGCGAAGCGGAACAGCCCCGCCGTCAGACCCGCCGCGAAGCAGACGTATCCCATCATCAGGAACATCGGGATCGAGCTCATCGTCCAGGTGGCGGCGAAGGTGTAGGGGACCAGCGACAGCGTTCCCCAGGCCGCCCGCTCGCCCCCCACGACCCACAGGCCCGCGAAGCTGACCGCAATCAGCGAGAAGGCGATGGGCACGCGCATCGCCACCAGGGCGAACAGGATCGCGACGCCGGTCAGGCCGATTTCGATGTTGGTCATGGGCGGGGGGTCCGGTCCGGGGCGTCGGGAAGGCTCATTTCGGGGGCGCGAGCCGGCCCAGCGCGTATTCCAGCAGGCGCAGGGCGCTGATCAGGGTCATCAGCGCGCAGCCCACCGGCAGCAGGAAATAGCTCGGCCAGGTCGGGATCCGGGTCCCGAACTCGATCGAGAAGCTGTTGATCTTGTATTTCGTCAGCGCATCGTGGGTCGCGGTCCAGGTCAGCAAGGCGAAGACCACCACCGCGATCAGCAGCGCGAAGCCCGCCATGTGATATTGCGCGCGGGCCGGCGCGAGATGGGCGGCGGCGTCCATCGAGATGTGCCCGTCCACCGCCTGCGCATAGGCCAGCGGCAGGAACGCGCAGGCGACCATGTAGTAGTCCGAGACGATCAGCGTGGTCCCCGGCAGCGGCCGGCTGAGGAACGGGCGGGTCACCACGTCCAGCGAGACATGCAGCATCATCAGCACCACCGCGACGCCCGCGACGATCATCGCGAGGGCCAGCAGGCGGTTGGTCACGGCGAAGACGGTCGTCATCCGCAGGCTCCGGTCAGGACGGGAGGGGACGCGTCGGGGCGGCGGCCGCGCGGGCCGCCGCCCCGGGTCGGGCCTCAGTTGAAGCCGTAGGTCTCGTAGTCGACCTTGCTCAGGACCTCGGTCCACAGCAGCTCGGCCAGCGCCGCCTGGTCGGTGGGGTCGAGCGGGTCGGTCAGGCCCTTCCACTTCGCCAGCAGGGCCTGGAAGGTCTCGGCCTTGGCCTGCGCGTCCTGCACGCCGTACTGCTCGGTGTAGAGCTGCACGATGGTGGCGACGTCGGCCCTGGTGAACGCGGCGGTGGCCTCCGCCAGCGAGGCGTCGGGCTCCAGCACCTCGATCCCCATCTCGCGGGCCCTGGCGAGGTCGGTCTGCGCCTGCTTCACATAGGCGGTGGACATGAAGGCCGCCGTCTCGGCCATGCCGCGGGCCATCATCTCGCGCTGCTCGACGCTCAGGTCCGCCCAGTAGCCCAGGTTGAAATGGCCGATGCCGGTGCCGCCGAAGGTGCCGCCGGGCACGGCCAGCGTGATCCCCTTGACCACGTCGAAGAGCGAGAAGTTCGACATCTCCCCCACCGCGTTGACGGTGCAGTCGATCAGGCCCTGGTTGAGCCCGTCATACATCTCGTTGCCCGAGATCGAGGAGGCGGTGGCGCCCATCGCCTCGGTCCAGCGGCGGAAGGTGTTGGTGGACGACCGCAGCACCTTGCCCTCGACGTCGGCCTTGGTGGCCAGCGGCTCGCGGCACAGCAGCGAGAACTGGGTGCCCGGCGCGGTGGCGAGGTACACCTGGTTCTGGGCGGCGATCTGCATCAGGCAGTCGGGGCAGTTGAAGATGATGTATTCCATCATCGCCCCCGCCATAGCCGCGGCGATCGAGGTCGGGCGGCCGTCCATGTTGGCGGCCATCGACAGGTCCGCGGGGAAGTTCGCCTCCGAGAACTCGTTCTGGAAGTAGGGCGTCAGCACCATCGACACGTCCGCCACGCCCGAGGTCAGCCCCGGCGAGGCCTGGCGCAGGTCCAGCAGGGTCAGCGCGAAGACCTCCGCCTCGATCTCCGAGTTCGCCTCGACGTATTCGGCGAAGTGGTCGTAGGTCGCGCCGATGATCGACTGGGCGGGATAGCCGTGGGCGATGCGCAGGCTCTGCGCGCCCGCGGGCGCGGCGGCGAGGCCCGCGGCCAGCGCGGCGGCGAGCGTAAGGGTCCGTTTCATCAAGGGTCCTCCCGGGTCAGGCTGTCTCGTCCGCGCCGGCTTCGGCCGGTCGCGGCGTCCACTCGGCCGGGTTCAGGCGGCGGAGCTGGAAAAGGTCGGTGGTGCGCGCGTACCAGCCCGGGTTGTGCAGGCGGGAGACGGGCGCGAGGGCTGCGGTGTCGACCCGCATCCGCTCGGCGTCGATCAGGGCGTCGCGGATGTGCATCGCCACCACCTCGCCCAGCGCGATGCCCTGGGCCTCGCCGAGCTCGATCGCCTGGAACAGGCGGCATTCGAAGGCGACGGGGGCCGACAGGATCCGCGGCGCGGCCACCAGGTCGCCCGGCGCGGTGTCGAGCCCGGCCTGGGTCAGCTCGTCGACCTCGGGGCCGAAGTCCATGGCGGCGATGTTCATCGCCTCCAGCAGCGGCTCGTCCACCAGGTGCACGACGAATTCGCCGGTGGCGCGGATGTTGGCCCAGCTGTCCTTGCCGGCGGCGGGGCCGCGCGGCTCGAACCCCAGCGCCAGCAGCGGGGGCGTGGACTGGAGGCAGTTGAAGAAGCTGAACGGCGCCGCGTTGCGCCGGCCCTGCGCGTCGAGGCTGGTGGCCAGCGCGATGGGCCGCGGGGTCACGGTGGCGGTCAGCAGCTTGGAGCGGTCGCGCTCCGACAGGGTCGCGAAGTCCAGCCGCACGGCCGCACCTCCTTGTGACGTTTCCTCTGGCGACCCGATTCCGGGTCCTTTTTGACAGGCTAGTTTCGCTTGGTGAAACATGCAATATACAAATGCAACGCCCATCCCGCGGCGCCGCGCCGATGCCCGCGCCGATGGCGAAGTCGGCGCAACTGGGAGAAGATGCCGACGCAGCGACGGACGGGTGGAAGGACGAGATGGCCAAGACAGGCAGCAAGGACCGCGACGACGGCCAGGGGGCGCCGCCGGCGCCGGAGCGCGAGCGCAAGGTCTCGCGCTCGGCGATGCCGTTGATCTTCGACGACGACGACCTGTCCGAGGAGCTGGGCGCCGACCGCAAGTTCAACTGGTCGCTGGCCCGGGGCCTGGAGATCCTGCGCGCCTTCTCGGGGGGCAACGCCTCGCTGGGCAACGCGGAGCTGGCCGAGATCACCAAGCTGCCCAAGCCCACGATCTCGCGGCTGACCTACACGCTCAAGCAGCTGGGCTACCTGCAGCTGAACGCGCGATCCGGCAAGTTCGAGCCGACGCCGGCGATCCTGGCGCTGGGCTACCCGGTGATGTCGACGATGAAGATCCGGGTGATCGCGCGCGACTACCTCCAGCAGCTGGCCAACGAGGTCGGGCTGACGGTGGCGATCGGCGGGCGCGACCGGCTGGGGATGATCTACGTGGACGCCTCCCACCCCTCGACGATGATGACGCTGCGGCTCGACGTGGGCAGCCGGGTGGACATCGCCACCTCGGCGATGGGGCGCTCGTTCATGCACGGCATCTCGGCGCCCGAGCGCGAGCTGCTGCTGGGCGTGATCGAGCAGCGCGCGGCCGAGGGCTGGCCGAAGCTGCGCGACGCGATCCAGCGCAGCTTCGACGAGATCGACCGCCGCGGCTTCTGCATCGTCGACGGCGAGTTCCAGGAGGACATCCGCGGCGTCGGCGTGCCGCTGGTGGCGCCCGACGGCGGCACGGTTCTGGCGCTGAACGCCGCCGGCCCGCGCTTCGCCGCCACCCTCGAGACGCTGGAGACGGTGGTGGGTCCGCGGCTCGTGCACCTGTCGCGCTCGGTGGCGCCGATGCTCAATCGATAAGAAACCGGAGGAAATCCATGACCGCTGACCCTGAGGCGCCCGCAGGCGGCGTCCGCTGCACCCTGGAGAACGGGATCGGGACCCTGATCCTCGACAACCCCGCCGCGCGCAACGCCATGTCCGCGCCCCTGCAGGCCGAGCTGATCGAGGGGCTGCGCGCGCTGGGCGCCGACCCCGAATGCCGGGTGATCGTGATCGCCGGCGAGGGCGCGCATTTCTGCGCCGGCGGCGACGTGAAGGGCATGGTCTCGCTCGACGGGGACAACGCCTACGGCAAGCTGGTCAAGATGCAGGAGATGATCCGCGGCGTGGTCGAGGCGCCCAAGCCGGTGATCGCCGCGGTCGAGGGCGTGGCGGTGGGCGGCGGCATGGCGCTGGCCGCGGCCTGCGACTTCGTGGTGGCCGCGCGCGACGCCCGCTTCGCCTCGGCTTTCGTCAAGATAGGGCTGATGCCGGATCTCGGCGCGATGTGGACGCTGACCATGCGCATGGGGCTGGGCCGGGCGCGGGCCTTCCTGATGTCGGGCGAGGTGATGGGCGCCGAGGCCGCCCGCGAGGGCGGCATGATCGAGGAGGTCGTGGACCCCGGCCAGGCCCTGCCCCGCGCCCACGAGATGGCCGCGGGCTTCGCCACCATGGCCACAAGGGCGCTGGCGCGCACCAAGTCCTGCATGGCGCGGATGCCGATGGGCTTCGACGAGGCCCTGAAGCTCGAGCCCGACGCCCAGACCGCCTGCATCATCTCCGAGGATTTCGCCGAGGGACGGGCGGCCTTCCTCGAGAAGCGCGCGCCGGTGTTCAAGGGCCGCTGAGGCGGCGCCCGGCCGGCGGGCGCGGCGCCCGTCGCAGGCGCGGCGCCGGAGGCCCCGGGTCAAGCCCGGGGCGCCCGCTTTGGCGGGCTCACGGGAAGGATCGGGCGCCGTGGGGGGCGTGGCCGGGGTGGGGGGCGGCGCATTGAAATGCGCCCTACGCCTCCGTTGCGCA
>CAXGVP010000019.1:0-16327 GCA_964013055.1 uncultured Albimonas sp. | reverse complement strand
CACGAGACCGCCCCCGCGGGGGGGCGGGGGCGGGGGGCGGCGCGGTCGCGGTCGCGTCAGGCGCGGGCGTAGACGTCCTCGTAGCGGATGATGTCGTCCTCGCCGAGATAGGCGCCCGACTGCACCTCGATCAGGTACATCGGGACCTTGCCGGGGTTCTCCATCCGGTGCACGGCGCCCAGCGGGATGTAGACCGACTGGTTCTCGGACAGGAGCTTCACCTCGTCGTCCACGGTCACCTTGGCGGTGCCCTCGACCACCACCCAGTGCTCGGAGCGGTGGACGTGGGACTGCAGCGACAGCTGGGCGCCGGGGTGGACCATGATCCGCTTCACCTGGAAGCGGCGGCCGAGGCTCAGCGTCTCGTACCAGCCCCAGGGGCGGTGGAAGCGGGGGAAGTCCTCGGCCTGGCCCTTGCCCTGCTGCTTGAGGGCGGAGACCGCCTCCTTCACGCGCTGGGCCTGGCGGATGTCGGCGACCACCACCGCGTCCTGCATGGCGACCGCGACCACGTTTTCGAGCCCGATGCCGACCAGCTGCACGCCGTCGCTGTCGGTGCGCAGGTAGGTGTTCGCGCAGTCGATGGCGGTGGCGCCGCCGGTGGTGGCGACGCCCTGGCCGTCGGGCCCGCTCTCGCGCCACACCGTCTCCCACGAGCCGAGGTCGTTCCAGCCGCCGTCGAAGGGCACGACCGAGAGGTTGGCCGCCTTCTCCATCACCGCGTAGTCGATGGAGATCTCCTCGGCGCCCTCGTAGTCGCCCTCGCCCAGGCGGAAGAAGCACAGGTCCGGCCGGCCGGCCTCGACCGAGGCGCGCACGGGGGCGATCAGCTGCGGCGCATGTTCGGCGAAGGCGGCGAGGATGGTGCGGACCGAGAACAGGAAGATGCCCGCGTTCCACAGGAAGCGGCCGGTGGCGAGCATCTCGGCGGCCTTTTCGGCGTTCGGCTTCTCGACGAACCGGGTCAGGGGGGCGGCGGCGCCGGCCTGGGGGGCGGAGGGCAGCTCGAGATAGCCGTAGCCGGTCTCGGGCCGGTCGGGGGTGATGCCGAAGGTGACGATCTGGCCGGCGTCGGCGGCCTGGGCGCCGACCTCGACCGCGGCGCGGAAGGCGGCGTCGTCGCGGATCACGTGGTCGGAGGGGGCGACGAGCATCAGCGCGTCAGGCTCGCCCTCCAGCGCGATGGCCGCCGCCAGCACGGCGGGGGCGGTGTTCCTCAGCGCCGGCTCGATCAGGATCTTGGAGGCGTCGCCCCCCATCTCGCCCAGCTGCTGGGTGGCGATGAAGCGGAACTCGGCGTTGGTCAGCAGCACCGGCGGCGCGTAGCCCGGGCCCGACAGCCGGCTCACGGTCTGCTGGAACAGCGAGGTCTCGCCCATCAGGGCCGAGAACTGCTTCGGATAGCTCTTGCGCGAGAGCGGCCACAGGCGGGTGCCCGAGCCGCCGCACAGGATGACCGGATAGATCTTGCGGGTCATGTCGACGTAAGCCTCCGAAGGCAGGTTTTTCCACACACACGGGTCCCCTGGCGCGCCCGTCCCACCGGGAGCGCCACGCCCTTGATAGCGGGTCGGCACGGTTGGTCAAAGTTTCGGGAGCGGAGCGCGGCGGTTGGGCGCGGCGGAAAGCGGCCGCGCCCTCGCGCGGTCAGAGGATCACGTCGCCCCGGTCGAAGTCGTCCAGGTCCAGATCGAGCAGCTTCACCACCGCGCCGCCGGCCTTGATCACCAGGTCGTCGCCGGCCTGACGGGCGTCGATCTGGCGGAACCGCTCGACGTTCAAGAACGCCAGCGCGTCGACGCCGTTCTCGAAGTCCATGATCCTGTCCTTCCCGGCGCCGCGCCCGAAGACGAAGAGGTCGACGCCCTCGCCGCCGGTCAGCTGGTCCTTGCCGCCGCCGCCGTCGAGCGTGTCGTCGCCGACGCCGCCATAGAGCCTGTCCTTGCCGCCGCCGCCGGAGAGGTCGTCGTCGCCCTCGTCGCCGAACAGGCGGTCGCCGCCGGCCTGCCCCTCGAGCCGGTCGTCGCCGGCGCGGCCCTCGATGCGGTCGCGGCCGCCGAAGCCGAAGGCGACGTCGGCCTGCCCGGTGAGGGTGATCTTGTCGGCGCCCGAGAGCATCGCCTGGATCACGGTCGTGTCCCGGAGCATCTCGTCCCAGTCCAGCGCGAGATCGGAGATCTCGACCCCGCGCACGCCGCCGATTTCCTCGACGAAGCTCTCGACGGTTCCCGAAAAGCTGTGCGGGTTCGAGGGGAACAGGCCGGTGCGCTGGAAGGCTCCGGTGAAGGTCCAGGCGACGTCGTCGCCTTCCAGGACGAGGGTCGACGCGGAATTCGTGGTGACCGTCGCGGAAAACGAGAACGGGGCATCATGGGTGGCAGGGGCCAGGTAAACGACGCGGGCCAAGGGAAAACTCCTTCTGCAACAGCGCCCTGCCGCCGCCGGAGACGGAGCGGGGCCGCCGCGCAGCAATGGGTGCGCGGCGCTCGCAGGTCAAGCGCATTCATGAGAAGTTCATGGGAGCGCCTTCGCCGTAGCCCCCCCTTTGCAGCGCGTCACCCTTCCGGGTGGAAATGCGCCCAGACGGTCTCGGCCAGCGCCTCGCTGACCCCCTCGACCGCTTTAAGGTCTTCGATCCCCGCACGTCCCACCGCCTTGGCCGAGCCGAAATGCGCCAGCAGGGCCCGCTTTCGCGCCGGGCCGACGCCGGCGATCTCGTCGAGGGGGTTGGCGGAGACGGCCTTGGAGCGCTTGGCGCGGTGCGTGCCGATGGCGAAGCGGTGGGCCTCGTCGCGCAGGCGCTGGATGAAGTAGAGGGTCGCGGAACGGTGGGGGAGGGCGAAGGGGGGCCGCCCGGGGGCATAGAAAACCTCCTTGCCGGCGTCGCGGTCCTCGCCCTTGGCGACGCCGAAGAGGGCGATGTCGTCGAGGCCGAGCTCGGTCATCACCCCGTGGGTGGCGGAGACCTGGCCCTGGCCGCCGTCGATCAGCAGGAGGTCCGGCCACAGGCCCTTGTCGCGGTCCGGGTCCTCCTTCAGGAGGCGGGCGAAGCGGCGGTCCAGGACCTCGCGCATCATCGCGAAGTCGTCGCCGGCGGCGCCCTCGCGCTTGATGTTGAACTTTCGGTACTGGGACTTCTCGAAGCCCTCGGGGCCGGCGACGATCATCGCGCCGACCGCGTGGGCGCCTTGGATGTGGGAGTTGTCGTAGACCTCGATCCGGCGCGGGGGCTGGTCGAGGCCGAAGCTCTCGGCGAGGCTTTCGAGCAGGGCGGTCTGGGCGGAGCTTTCGGCGAGGCGGCGGGCCAGCGCCTCCTTGGCGTTCTTCAGGGCGTGCTCGACCAGCATCCGCTTCTCGCCCCGCTGGGGAACCGAGACGCGCACGCCCTTGCCGCGGCGGGTGGTCAGCGCCTCCATCAGCAGCTCGGGGTCGTCCACAGGGTCGGAGAGGAGCACGCGCTTGGGCGGCTCCTTGGTGGAGTAGAACTGGACGAGGAAGCTCTCCAGGATCTCGGCCGGTTCGGCGCCGGAACCCGTCCGGGGGTAATATGCGCGGTTCCCCCAGTTCTGGTGCGCGCGAAAAAAGAAAACCTGAACGCAGGCCTGGCCGCCCTCCATGTGCAGGGCGACGACGTCGGCCTCGTCGACCGTCTCGGGGTTGATGCCCTGGACGGCCTGCACCTGGGTCAGGGCGCGGATCCGGTCGCGCAGGGCGGCGGCGCGCTCGAACTCCATCTCGGCGCTGGCGGCGGACATCTCGGCGGCGAGCTTCTTCTGCACGTCGGTGCTCTCGCCCTTCAGGAAACGCGAGGCGTCGGAGACGGTCCGGGCGTAGGCCTCCTCGGAGATCCGGCCGACGCAGGGGGCCGAGCAGCGCTTGATCTGGAAGAGGAGGCAGGGGCGCGTCCGGCTCTCGAAAACGGAGTCGGTGCAGGTGCGCAGCTGGAAGGCCTTCTGCAGCTGGTTGAGCGTGCGGTTGACGGCGCCGGCGGAGGCGAAGGGGCCGAAATACTTGCCGGGCTCGCGCCTCGCGCCGCGGTGCTTGCGGATCTGGGGATAAGGGTGGGCGTCCCCGATCAGCACGTTGGGGAACGACTTGTCGTCGCGCAGCAGAACGTTGAAGCGGGGTTTCAGCTGCTTGATCAGGTTCTGCTCGAGCAGCAGCGCCTCGGTCTCGGAGTTCGTGGTCAGGAACATCATCGAGGCCGTGGCCTGGATCATCCGCGCGATCCGGGCGGTGTGGCCATGGGCGCGGGCGTAGCTCGCCACCCGCTTCTTCAGGCTGCGCGCCTTGCCGACGTAGAGCACGTTCTGCGCGGCATCGAGCATCCGGTAGACGCCGGGCGCGTCGGGCAGGTGGCGCAGCTCTGCGCGGATCACCTCCGCGCCGGTTTTCACGGCGCCTGATTTCTGGGCGCCCCCGGTTTCGGCGGCATGCGCCGTCGCGTCCGCCGGGTCGATCCCGGCGGCTTCCGTGGCGTCCCGTCCGGATTCCGGAGACGGGGCCCCGTCAGAGGGCGGCTTGTTCATGAGTCGCGTCCGGGGCTAGTCCAGCCATCTGTGGGGTGCAAGCGCGAATGAATTCACCGATCCTGTGGATAAGTGTGTGGGCATCCTTGAATGACTCTTGCTTCCCGTTGGCCGCAAAGGGTTTTTCTCTCCTGACCCAAAAATTGAGCACATTTTCAAAGCCCTGAAAACAAAGGGGAAAAAACTTCGCCCCGGCAAATTGATGATTTCGTTTACGAATCCGTGACAGCGACGCGAGCGGCAGCGGTCGAGGTGGACAACTGTTGCGTTGCGTCAGGCTGCGGTTGCGCCTCACGCCGATCTCGCGCCGTGTTAACGCAACCTCAAGTTGTTTCAAGAAGATCATAGCCGCGCTTTCATTCCCGCCCGATGACGTCCGGCGTCCGCCAGCCAAGGTGCTGGCCGGCGTCCACGGCGATCATCTGCCCGGTCACCGCGTCGGCGGAGATCAGATAGCGCAGGGCGGCGCAGACCTCGGCCGGGGAGCCGCCGCGCTGCAGGATCGTGCCGCGGCGCTGGGCGTCGAAATGCGCCTGGGTCTGGCGGTCGCCGCGCAGCGTCGGGCCGGGGCCGATGGCGTTGACCCGGATCGCGGGGGCCAGGGCCTGGGCGGCGGTGCGGGTCAGCGCCCACAGGCCCTGCTTGGCGAGCGAGTAGGTCATGAAGGCCGGCGTCGGCTTCCACACCCGCTGGTCGGCCATGTTGACCACCAGGGCGCGGGCCACCGGCCAGCCCTCGGGGTCGGTCCCGGCCCCGGGCGCCTGGGCGGCGAAGGCCTGGGTCAGGAACAGCGGCGCGCGCAGGTTGGAGCCGAGGTGACGCTCCCAGCTCTCCGCCGTCACCGAGCCTATCGCGTCCGGCTCGAAGATCGAGGCGTTGTTGACCAGCAGGGTCAGGGGGCGGCCCAGCGCCTCGGCCGCGCGGGGGACGAGGGCGTCGACCTGCGCGGGGTCCAGCAGGTCGGCGGGCAGCACCGCGGCGCGGGCGCCTGCGGCCTCGACCGCGGCGGCGGCCGCGTCGGCGCCGGCGCGCGAGGACATGCAGTGCAGGGCCACGTCCCAGCCCATCTCGCCCAGGGCCTGCGCCATGGCCGCGCCCAGCCGGCGGCCCGCGCCGGTGATCAGGGCGGCGCCCGGCGCCAGACCCGCGGTGGTGTGCTGCGTCATCTCTTTCCCCCTGTGACCGGGCGGCGCCGCCCCTGCGCGGGGATCAGATCGCGACGGTGAGCGCCACCCACGCGTAGAGGACATAGAGCGCGGTCATGCCCGCGCCCATCCACCGCGCGATGGGAAACCATCCCGCGACGAAGGGCGCCAGCAGCGCCGCGGCGCCGATCATCACCCACAGGTCGATCTCGAGGATCGCGCGGGGCACCTCCAGCGGGCCGAAGAAGCTCGCCACGCCCATGATCGCGAGGATGTTGAAGATGTTCGAGCCGATGACGTTGCCCAGCGCCACGTCCGCCTGCCGGCGCAGCGCGGCCATCACCGTTGTGGCGAGCTCGGGCAGCGAGGTGCCCAGCGCCACCAGCGTCAGGCCGATCGCGGCCTCGGAGACGCCGGCGGCCAGCGCCACGCCGCGCGCGCCCTCGATCAGCAGGTGCGCGCCCAGCGGCAGGCCGGCGAGGCCGAGGCCCAGGAACAGCGCGATCTTCCAGATCGCCATGTGGGGGTCGGCCTCGGCGATCTCCTCGGGGAGGTCGTCCTCGACCAGCTCGCCGGCGGCGGCGGCCTCGCGCCGGTGGTCGCGCGCGGTGCGCCAGGCGTCCCACAGCACCGCCGACAGCAGCGCCAGCAGCAGGATCCCCTGCGGCCAGTAGAGCGGGCCGGTCCACAGCAGCACGGCGAACAGCAGCGTGGCCGCGCCCATCATCGCGTAGTTGCGCCGGGTGTCGCAGTCGCGCGCGTCGATGGGCTTGAGCATCGCCGGCAGGCCCAGCACCAGCAGCACATTGGCGATGTTGGAGCCGACGACGTTGCCGAAGGCGATGCCCGGCGCGTCGTCCAGCGCCGCCTGGATCGAGATCAGCAGCTCGGGCGCCGAGGTCCCGAAGGCCACGATGGTCAGCGACACCAGCAGCGCCGGGATGCCCAGCCTGAGCGCCATGGCCACCGCGCCCCGCACCAGCGCGTCGCCCGCCCCGAGAAGGATGGCGAGCCCGACGACCGCGATGACGAGGTCCATGAACTTCCTTTCGCGCTGGCTGCGGCTGGCGGCCCCTCCATATGGGGGCGGCCCGGGCGAATTGAACGGGTCGGGGAGGGGGTCGTGGCGGCAGGTCGCGGCCCGCGCGGGGGCGGCGGGCGGTCAGTCGCGCCCGTCGCGCCCGTCGCGCCGCCGGTCGGGCGGTTTCGGCCGGCGGCCGAACAGCCTCCGGCGCCCCGCGCCGTCGCCGGCCCGCGGCCGCCCGAAGATCAGCACGATCGCGGCCATCGCCACGAGGAAGAGCAACGCGAGCTTGGCGAGCATCCCGGCCTACATCCCCAGCCGGGCCCACATGGCCTGCGTCTCGAGCTGGGCCGCGGCCGCCGCGGCGGCGTCGGCGGCCACGCCGTTGGGGCCGCTGACCAGCCCCAGGCGCTGGCCCAGCGCGCGACGGGGCCCGTATTCGCGGAACTTCACCTTGTCCCCCAGCTTGTCGCGCATCACCGAGGGCAGGTGGCCGATGCCGTCGGCCAGCCCCAGCTCGGTCGCGCGCGCGCCGGTCCAGAACTCGCCCGTGAACAGGTCGACGTCCGACAGGCGAGCGCCGCGACGCTCGCGCACGTGGGTCTGGAACAGGGTGTGGATCTGGTCCTGCATCTCGCGCAGGGTCTCGACGTCCTCGGGCCGCTCGGGCTGGAACGGGTCGAGGATCGCCTTGCGCGCCCCGGCGGTGTGGACCCGACGCTCGACCCCCACCCTGGCGATCGCCTCGTGGAAGCCGAACCCGGCCGAGACCACCCCGATCGAGCCGATGATCGAGGCGCCGTCCACCCAGATCTCGTCCGCCGCGCAGGCCAGCCAGTAGCCGCCCGAGGCGGCGGCGTCCTCGCAGAACGCATAGACCGGGATCCGGCTCTCGTCCGCGAGCCGGCGGATGCGGCTTGCGATCAGGCCCGACTGCACCGCCGAACCCCCCGGCGAATTCACCGCCAGCGCCACCGCCGCGGGCTTCGCGCCGAAGGCGGTCTCCAGCGCGGGGCCGATGAATTCGTCGCTCAGCGACGAGGCCATGCGCCCCGGCATTCCGATCGGCCCGTAGAGGCGCACGACGGAGACGCGGGGCGGGCGGCGCATCACGCGCGAGAGGTTGGATCGAAGGGTCATCCGCACCTACTTAGATTGAGCCCCGCATCGCGGCAACCGCATGGGACGCGGCGGCGCCTGCGAAGTCGTCGCGGGCTGCAACCGAGCGGCATTCGAGCGACCCGCCCGGCGCCCCTCCCTTGTCTGGCGCTGCGGCATGGCTACAATGCGCCGGCCGGCGGCGCAGCCTTCCCCACGCGCGCCGCCCGCAGCGGAGCGCCGATGACCCACCTGATGAGCCGCGAGGAGCTGCTGACCCTGGAACTCGAGCGCCTTCGCTCCGAGCATAGGGACCTCGACGCCGCCATCGAGGCGATGCAGGGCAATCCCCTGTCGGACCAGCTCTCCCTGCGCCGGCTCAAGAAGCGCAAGCTGGCGCTGAAGGACCAGATCGCCCGGATCGAGGACGAACTGTTTCCCGACATCATCGCCTGACCGTCCTGCCCGGGGCCCGCGGACCCCAGGCCCCGGCGCCTGCCGCCGACCGCGCCCGGAACGGATGCCCCTGCGGCCGGCCCTGTCCCTTGCGTCGCCCGAGCCTGCCGGAGGCCCCTGCGCCCCCGCGCCGACGTGACAGACGCCGCCCCGTCCGCTATGCGGCCCGGAGGCGGCCCCGGCGCCGCCTCCGCCCCGCAGAGAGGTGACGCATGGCGCAGGACCCCGACCAGACCGATCTCGACGTCGATCCCGATACGGACGAGACCCTTGAGACCCTCGAGGAAGAGGCCGCACTGGCCGCCGAGGAGGTTCCGCCCCTGGTCGGCGTGGTGATGGGCTCGCAGAGCGACTGGCCCACCATGTCCGCCGCCCGCGACGTGCTCGAGGCGATGGGCGTCCCGCACGAGATCCGCATCGTCTCCGCCCACCGCACCCCCGACCGGCTGTTCGCCTATGCCGAATCCGCGGCCGGCCGCGGCCTGCGCGTGATCATCGCCGGCGCAGGCGGGGCCGCGCATCTGCCGGGCATGCTGGCCGCCAAGACCCGGGTGCCGGTGCTGGGCGTGCCGGTGCGCTCGAAGGCGCTGTCGGGGCTCGACAGCCTGCTCTCCATCGTCCAGATGCCCCGCGGCGTGCCCGTGGGCACGCTGGCCATCGGCGAGGCAGGCGCCGCCAACGCCGCCCTGCTGGCGGTGGCGATGCTGGCGACCACCGACCCCGAGCTCGCCGAGCGGCTGGAGATCCTGCGCGAGGCGCAGACCGAGGGCGTGGCCGAGGAACCCCATGACTGACCCCATCGCCCCCGGCGGCACGCTGGGCATCCTGGGCGGCGGGCAGCTCGCGCGGATGCTGTCGATGGCGGCCGCGCGCCTGGGCATCCGCTGCGTGATCCTGGCGCCCGAGGCCGACCCCTGCGCCGGCGACGTCGCCCACCGGGTGATCCGCGCAGACTACGCCGACCCCGAGGCCCACAAGGCGCTCGCCGCCGCCTGCGCCGCGGTGACCTACGAATTCGAGAACGTCCCCGTCGACGCCGCCCGCGCGCTGGCCGCGCTGGTTCCCGTGCGCCCCGGCCCGAAGGCCCTGGAAATCGCCCAGGACCGCGTGCCGGAAAAGGACTTTCTCAATGAGATCGGCCTTTCCACGGCGCCCTATCGCGCGGTGAATTCCGAAGCGGACCTGTCGGCGGCCTTCGCGGAGCTGGGCGGCCCCGCCATCCTGAAGACCCGGCGGCTGGGCTACGACGGCAAGGGCCAGGCCCGGCTGAACGGGCCCGCGGACGTCGCCGCCGCCTGGGCCGCCGTCGCCGGCGCGCCCAGCGTGCTGGAGGGCTTCGTCCCGTTCCGCCGCGAGGTCTCGGTGATCGCCGCGCGCGGCCTGTCAGGCGAGGTCGTGGCCTTCGACCCGGCCGAGAACGTGCACGCGGAGGGCATCCTGCGCACCTCGACCGTGCCGTCGGGCCTGAGCGCCATGCGCCGCACCGACGCCGTGCTGGCCGCGGGAAAGATCCTGCAGGCGCTGGACTACGTCGGCGTGATCGGGGTGGAGTTCTTCGAGACCGCCCAGGGCCTCGTGGTCAACGAGATCGCGCCGCGGGTGCACAACACCGGGCACTGGACGCTGGACGCCTGCATCGTCGACCAGTTCGAGCAGCACGTCCGCGCCGTCTGCGGCTGGCCGCTGGGCGACGGCGCCCGGCACTCGGACGCCGTCATGACGAACCTGATCGGCGACGACGCCTCCGACTGGCGGGGCCTTGCCGCCGATCCCGCGGGCCGGCTGCATCTCTACGGCAAGGGCGAGGCGCGCCCCGGCCGCAAGATGGGGCATGTCACGCGGCTTTCGCCCCGAAGCTGAGGCGCAGCATCCGCCGGCCGAAGATCGGCGTCCGGCGCCGGCGCGCCTCGTCGTCCCGGCGGGCGGCGGCGGCCTTCGCCTGCGCCTTCAGCTCGGCCCTCGCGCGGGCCTTCGCCTGCCGGCGCGCCTGCCCCGCCTGAAGCTCCCGCGCCGCGGCGGCCAGCGCGTCCGCCTGGCGGCGGGCGAGCTCGGCCCGCTCGCCGGCCGAGGGGATCGCGTCATAGGCGTCGCGAAGGGTCGCGGTGCGGATCGTCTGGGCCATGACCTGAAACATCTGGTGCTCCATCGCTGGGGGGCGTCGAGCCTCGGCGCCGGTTTCGATGCGTGACAGATGCGCTTTCCCCCGCGAGAATGCGACTCAGGAAAAATCTCGACCTTCAAGCTGGGGTTTCAGATGAGCCGGCCCGCCCCGCTCCCCTCCCTGACCGCGCTGCGCGCCTTCGAGGCGGCGGCGAGGACGCTCAGCTTCTCCGAGGCGGGGCGGGAGATGAACGTCTCTCACGCCGCCGTGGCGCAGAGCGTGCGCAAGCTGGAGGGGGAGCTGGGCCGTCCGCTGATGCGCCGCGCCGGCCGCGGGCTGGCGCTGACGCCGGACGGGGCGCTGCTGGCGCGGGGCGTCTCGGACGGGTTCGACCGGATCCGCGCCACGCTGGCGGCCTTCGCCGAGGAGGACGAGTCCCGCCCCGTGCGCGTCACCCTGACCCCCAACTTCGCCGTGGGCTTCCTGATCCCGCGGCTGGGCGGCTTTCGCCGGGCGCATCCGGAGGTGCAGCTCGACATCGACCCCTCGGCCCGGGTCGTGGACCTGTCGGACGGGCACATGGACCTCGCGATCCGCTACGGCGCCGGAGACTGGCCGGGGGTGGAGAGCCGCCTGCTGGTGCCCAGCCCCCGGATCATCACCGCCGCGCCCTCGCTGATCGCGGGGCGGGCGCCGCGGCGGCTGGAGGACCTCGCCGCCTTCCCCTGGCTGCAGGAGCAGGGGACCGAGGAGATGGCCCGCTGGCTGGCCGACCGCGGGATCGAGGGGCTGCACGGCGCCGGCGGCGCCTACCTGCCCGGCTACATGATCCACCCGGCCCTGCTGGAGGGCCAGGGCATCGCGATTTCGGGAAAGGTCTTCGTGCAGGCGGACCTGGACGCGGGCCGCCTCGTGGCGCTGTTCGAGGACGAGGACCCCGACGGCCGCCTGGGCTACCACCTGGTGCGCCGCGCGGGGCCGGAGCGGCCGGGCGTGCAGGCCTTCACCCGCTGGCTGCGGCGCGAGGCGGCGCGCCCGGACGGCGGCGCCATGGCGCTTGCCGGGCGGACCTGAGGGGCGGCGCCCGCGCCTTCGCCCGGCAGCGCCCACGGCCCGGTTCGGCGGAGGCCCCGGGTCAAGCCCGGGGCGCCCGTGGGGCGGGCGGCGCGCTTCGCCGTTCTCCCTCTCGCCTCGGGGGCTGCAGGGCGCTTCGGCGTTTTCCCGCCCGCGACGGGGGGCGACCGGGAGGGCCTCTGCGTTTTCCCGCCCGCGGCAGGGGCGGGCCGGGGCGCGTCAGCCGCCGGCGCGGCGGCGCGGGGCGGCCTTCAGCCCGCGCGAGATCGCCTCGACGCCCGAGCTCGCGGCCCGGCCGAGGGGGTTGGCGCGCATCCGGGCCTTGGCCTTCTCGATCTTCATCACGTCCGAGATGCGCCGGTCGAGATAGCCCCAGGTGTCGGCATGGCCCTCGGACTCGTCGGCCAGCCAGTAGAGCACGGTCGAGGAGATCACCGCCGACAGGGTGGCGCGCTTGGAATACCAGTTGAAGTCGTCGCTCTCGTCGCCCAGCGCGCCCCAGATCGCATCCGCCGTCGCCCAGACAAGCCGGGCGCCGCGGGCGGCGTTGGTGGGCAGCGCGAACAGCGAGGCGGCGCGGCGCACCGCCTCCTTCTCCTGCGGGGCCGAGACCGATTCCAGCCGCAGCCGGATGGCCAGCGTGATGCGCGCGGTCATGCCCATGGTGCTCAGCGGTTCGCGCGACAGCGCCTCGAGCATCCGGCGATCGCCGAGCTGGTGGAAGGCCGCGGCGGCGTCGACGCCGGTGGGGAAGGCCATGCGGGCCACGTCCTCGGGCACGTCGGCGTCCACGGCGGCCATGTCGATCGCGGCGCGGGACCAGCCGTCGAACTCCACATGTTCGGGCAGCCTTTCCAGCAGCTTGGCGCGCACGGCGTCAAGACCGGAGGCCGCCTCGGCCGGGGCCTCGGGCGCGGCGGGAGCGGTCGAGCCGGCGCCGGCGGGGGCGTCGTGTTCGGGCAGGGACATGGTCGTTCCTCTCTGTCGACGCCTCATCAGATACGTCGCCGAGCCGCCACGGCAAGCCCTGTGGACAGGTCCGGGACCCGGTGATACAAGGCGCGCTCCTGCGACCAGACAGCTATGAAAGGTGGTGAGTACCCGTGCAGGTTATGGTCCGCGACAACAATGTCGACCAGGCGCTCCGCGCGCTGAAGAAGAAGATGCAGCGCGAAGGCGTGTTTCGTGAGATGAAGCTTCGTCAGCATTATGAGAAGCCGTCCGTGAAGCGTGCCCGCGAGCAGGCCGAAGCGATCCGTCGCGCCCGCAAGCTCGCGCGCAAGAAGGCGCAGCGCGAAGGACTGCTGTAAGGCTCACGCCTATTGGAGAGCGTCGCGCCATCGGTGCGCGGCCCCGGGGGAAAAGCGCCATCGGCGCGCGGCCCCAGGGGAGCAGCGCCACCGGCGCGCGCCCCAACTGAAAACTGGAACCCCCGGGCTCGGCCCGGGGGTTTTTCATTGCGCGCCCGCCAGGCGGCTTGCCTTTCCATCGGGCGGGCTCTCTACCTCGTGACCGATCCGGCGCGGCGGAGGCCCCCACCTCGCGCGTGCCAGACCTCGCGCGTGTCAGGCCGAACGGCGGGCACGGCTTCACGACCTCGCCTCCCGGGCGTCCAGTTTTCGCCCTGACGCGACAGGAGGCTCGGCGCCGAAATGAACAGGAGGACCCCCATGACCGCCCCGCGCCTGATTCTCAGCGCCGTCCTGGCATTCGGACTCGCGTCCTGCGGGACCCCGCAGGGCGGCGGCGCGCCCGGGCCGCGGCCCGCCTCGGCCCAGCAGGCCGAGCGCCAGCAGTCGCAGCAGATCCTCGCCGAGCTTCAGCAGAAGAACATGCTGATCAAGGGCGACCGGGTGAACACCTACGTCGACGAGATCACCGCGCGCATCGACTCGGCCCGGCCCCGCAACGCCAGCCGGCTGCGCACCTACATCGTCAAGGACGCCTCGGCGAACGCCTTCACCTCGGGCGCGGGCTACGTGTTCATCCACGCGGGCCTGCTGGCCACGATGGAGAACGAGGCGCAGCTCGCCATGGTGCTGGCGCACGAGATCGCGCACGAGGACCTGGGCCACGTCTCCGCCGGCATGGCCCAGCGCCAGAACGTCGCCATCGGCCAGATGCTGGCCGGCATCGGCGGCGCGATCCTGGGCGTGCCGGGCGAGCTGACCAACCTGGTGGCGGGCATCGGCGGCCAGGCGATCTACGCCGACTTCTCGCGCGATCAGGAGTCGGCGGCCGACGACCTGGGCATGAAATACCTGGTCGAGGCCGGCTACGACGGCGTCGCCGGCGCCAAGAGCTTCCAGGTGATGCGCCGGATGTACGGCGACGACACCAACTTCCTGTCGACCCACCCCGGCACGACCGACCGCCAGCGCGCGCTGGAGGCCGAGGCCCGCCAGCTGGGCGGCGCCAAGGGCCGCGTGGCGCAGGACGAGTACCTCAAGAAGACCAACCAGGTCCGCAAGCAGGCGATCAAGGTCTACCAGAAGAACAACCGCGGGGCGGAGCTGCAGCAGGCCCGCAGCAACCTGCGCGCCGCGCGCTGACGGTCTGGCTCCCGGAACCGGAGCCGCCGGCCGCCCCTCGCGGCCGGCGGTCTGCGTTCAGGCCCGCGCGGCGCGCGGATCGACGGGGGCGAAGGGCCCCTGCGCCCGCTCCAGCGCCGCGCCGGCGGCGAGCAGCAGCGGCTCGCCGAAGCGGGCCGAGATCAGCTGCACGCCCGTGGGCAGCCCGTCCTCGGCGCCCATCGGCACCGACAGGCCCGGCAGGCCGATGATCGGCGGCGCCGCGGCGGGGACCTGGCTGCGGAAGAACGCCTCGTAGTCCGTCTGCGGGTCGACGTCGGCGCCCGCCGGGTGCGGCTGCGCCCAGGAGGTGGCGGTCAGCAGCAGCGGCGCCTTCTCGAAGAACCCCTGCCAGTCCCGCAGCAGGGTCGAGCGGCGGCCGAGCAGCTTCAGGAAGCGTCCCGGATCGGCGGGCATCCGGTCGCGCAGGACGCCGTGGCAGCGCTCGGTCTGGATCTTGATGGCCGCGTCGCCGTGCTGCTCGACCAGCGGCCAGAGGGTGGCGTAGAGCTCCGCCCCCAGCATCAGCCGCCAGTACTCGCCCAGCTCCAGCAGCGAGGGCGGGGGCACGTCGACGATCTCGTAGCCCGCCTCGGCGAGGATGCGCGCGGCGCGGCGGATGGCGGTGGTGACCGAGGCGTGCGTGGCGCAGCCCTCGCCCGATTCCAGCACCGCCACCCGGCAGGGCCGCCGCGCGTCCGAGCCACGCAGCCGGGGCGCCGCCACCTGCCAGACGTCGCGCGCATCGGGCAGGCACAGCGCCCGCAGCGCCAGCGCCGCATCCTCGACCGAGCGGGTCAGCGGCCCCTGGACCGAGGCCATCTGGCTCACGATCGGGCGTTCCGCCGCCTGGCTGGGGCTGTAGGCGCCGGTCAGGCCGGAGGTCGGCCGCAGCCCCACCAGCCCGCAGCAATAGGCCGGGTAGCGGATCGAGCCGCCGAGGTCGTTGCCGTGCCCCACCGCGCCGATCCCCGCCGCCGTGGCCGCCGCCGCGCCCCCGGAGGATCCGCCGGGCGTCAGCGCGGGGTCGTAGGGGTTCAGCGTGGCGCCGTGGAGGTCGTTGTCGGTGAACCAGCGCATCGAGAACGAGGGCGTGTTGGTCCGCCCCACGATCACCGCGCCGGCCGCCTTCAGCGCGCGGACCACGGATCCGTCGGCCGGCGCGATCAGGTCCCGGAAGGCCACGACCCCGTTGGTGGTCGCCCGCCCGCCATAGTCGACGTTGATCTTCACCGTGACCGGCACGCCATGCAGCGGCCCGACGTCGTCGCCCCGGCGCAGGGCCTTCTCGGCGGCCTCGGCGGCGGCGAGCGCCTCCTCGTGCAGGGGATCGACCACGGCGTTGATCGCGGGGTTCACGGCGTCGAGCCGGGCCAGCGCGCTGCGCGTCGCCTCCACCGCCCCGATGCGCCCCGCGGCGATCCCGCGCGCGAGGTCTCCCGCGGTCCAGGTCCAGAGGTCGTCGGTCATCGCGGGGGTCTGCGCGGCGGTCATCGCGGGGCTCCTCAAGCGGCGGGGTCCCGACATCGGTTCCACCGGGGGCGCGCGATTTCAAGCCGGACGCGGCGTCCGCCTCAGTCCTGCTCCGCCGCCCTGGCCTCGGCGTAGGCGCGGCGGGCCCCCTCGATCGCCTCGCGGTTCTCCTCCGCCCAGAGCCAGACGCCGCAGAAGGCCTTGCTGAGCCCCAGGCCGAGCGCGGTGAGGCGATACTCCACCTTCGGAGGCGCCACCGGATAGACGGTGCGGGTCACCAGGCCGTCGCGCTCCATCGCCCGCAGGGTCTGGGTCAGCATCTTCTGGCTGATGCCCGCGCAGGCGCGGCCCAGCTCGCCAAAGCGGCAACACTCCCGCTCGGTCAGGATCTCGATCAGCAGCAGGGTCCACTTGTCGGCGACCCGGCCGATGATCTCCTCCACCAGCCGGTCCACGGCGGGATCGCCGGCGGGGATGGCGCGCAGCTCCTGCCTCAGGGCGGGGTCGGTCATGGCCTCCACACTCTCTATTCGGTGCGTATAGCACTTTCGGGTGCCTTCTTTCCGAAAGGTAGCGTCGGGCACATGTTCGCGCCAGTCGAATGAAAGGACCCCTCTCATGAGCTTCGCGAACCGAACGATCCTGATCACCGGCGGCAACTCCGGCATCGGCCTGGCGCTGGCCGAGGCGCTGCAGGCCGAGGGCGCGCGCCTGATCCTCACCGGCCGCAATCCGCAGACCCTGCAGGCGGCGCTGGAGCGCAATCCGGGGATGACGGGCTACCGGCTGGACGTCTCCGACCCGGCGGCGCAGACGCGCTTCGCAGCCGAGGGCGTCGCCGGGCATCCCCGGCTGGG
>CAXGVP010000018.1:0-16504 GCA_964013055.1 uncultured Albimonas sp. | reverse complement strand
TACGACGCCCGCCTGCCCGAGGGCATCCTGCCCTGCTGCGACGTGATCAACCGCGGCGCGGCGATCTACGGCGACAAGATCATCTTCGGCACGCTCGACGCCCGCCTCGTGGCGCTCGACCGCAAGACCGGCGACGTGGTCTGGCGCGACAAGATCGCCGACTACAAGGCGGGCTATTCCTACACCGCCGCGCCGCTCATCGTGAACGGGCTGGTGATCACCGGCAACTCGGGCGGCGAGTTCGGCATCGTCGGCGAGGTGCAGGCCCGCGACGCGGAGACCGGAGAGCTGGTCTGGACCCGCCCGGTCATCGAGGGCCACATGGGCACCCTCAATGGCCAGGACAGCACCATGACCGGGACGCTGAACGCGACCTGGCCGGGCGACATGTGGAAGACCGGCGGCGGGGCGACCTGGCTCGGCGGCTCCTACGACGCGGACACCGACACGCTGGTCTTCGGGGCCGGCAACCCGGCGCCCTGGAACTCCCACCTGCGCGGGGCCGGCACGCCCGCCGAGGGCAACACGGGCGACAACCTCTACGCCGCCTCGCGCATCGGCATCGACCCGGCCACCGGCGAGATCAAGTGGCACTTCCAGACCACCCCGCGGGAGGGCTGGGACTTCGACGGCGTCAACGAGGTGGTGGCCTTCGTGGACCGCGAGGGGAACAAGCGCTTCGCCACCGCCGACCGCAACGGCTTCTTCTACGTCCTGAACCGCGAGGACGGGGCCTTCGTGACCGCCCATCCGTTCGTGAGCGAGATCTCCTGGGCCTCGGGCATCGACGACACGGGCCGGCCGATCTTCAACGAGGCGAACCGTCCGGGCGATCCGACCGCGGCCGCCGACGGCAAGAAGGGCGAGACGATCTTCGCCGTGCCCTCGTTCCTCGGCGGCAAGAACTGGATGCCGATGGCGCACAGCCCGAAGACCGGGCTCTTCTACGTCCCCTCCAACGAGTGGGGGATGGACATCTGGAACGAGCCGATCAGCTACAAGAAGGGCGCGGCCTATCTCGGCGCCGGCTTCACCATCAAGCCGATCTTCGAGGATCACATCGGCTCCCTCAAGGCCATCGACCCGATGACCGGCGAGATCAAGTGGGAGTTCAAGAACGACGCGCCGCTCTGGGGCGGGGTGATGGCGACCGCCGGCGGGCTGGTCTTCACCGGCACCCCCGAGGGCGAGTTCAAGGCCTTCGACGACGAGACCGGCGCGGAGCTGTGGTCCTTCCAGCTCGGCTCCGGCATCGTCGGCCAGCCGATCACCTGGCTGCAGGACGGGACGCAATACGTCTCGGTCCTCTCGGGCTGGGGGGGCGCGGTGCCGCTGTGGGGCGGCGAGGTCGCCAAGAAGGTCAACTACCTCAACCAGGGCGGCATGGTGTGGACGTTCCGCGTGCCCGAGCAGGTCGCCTCGAACTGAGACCCATCCGGCCCGGCGCGCGAAGGCGCGCCGGGTCTTCATGCAGCCGGGCGCGCGCAGGCGTGCCGGGTCTTGATGCGGCCGGGCGCGCGCAGGCGTGCCGGGTCTTCATGCGGCCGGGCGCCCCGGGATGGGGCGTCGGGTTCACGCTTCCGGGCGCCGCGGGGGCATCGCCTGCCCCCGCCGCCCACGATAGACTGAGAGGGAGACCGGCATGACGCCTGCGATGGAGCCAGCCATGAGCGCCAGCCCCGTGCCCCCCGCCCCGCTCCTGCGCGCCCCGCAGGACGCCGACGGCGGCCGCGGGACGGCGGCCCCCTTCGCCTCGGCGCTGGTGATCGACGACCACCCGCTGTTCTGCGAGGCGCTCTCGGGCATGCTGCGCGAGATGGGGGTGGAGCGGATCGAGACCGCCGACCGCCTCGCCCGCGCCTACGAGCGGCTGGAGCGCGGCCCGGCGCCGGAGGTGATCCTGCTCGACCTCACCCTGCCCGACGTCGAGGGGATGGACGGCCTGCTGCGGATCCGACGGCTGGCGCGCGACACCCCGGTGGTGGTGATCTCCTCGCTGGAGGAGAACCGGATCGTGGGCTCGGCCCTGCGCTCGGGCGCCTCGGGCTTCGTGCCCAAGCAGAGCCCGCGCGACGTCTTCGCGCGCGCCTTCGCCGCCATCGCCGCCGGCGAGACCTTCCGCCCCGACGGCTTCGTCGAGGGCGACGACGCCCCCACCGAGACCGAGCAGGCGATCGAGCGGCTGGCCCTCCTGACCCCCCAGCAGGCCCGGATCCTGGAACTGGTCTGCGAGGGCCAGCTCAACAAGCAGATCGCCTGGGAGCTGACCATCGCCGAGACCACGGTGAAGGCTCATATCACCGCGATCCTGCGCAAGCTCAACGTCCGCTCGCGCACCCAGGCGGTGCTGCTGGCGCAGAACGCGCGCTATCGCAAGATCCTGCACGACGCCTCGGGCGCGCCCTGAGGCGCGACGCTTCAAGCACGCCTTGAGGCGTGACGCCTCGGGCGCGCCCTGAGGCGCGACGCTTCAACCACGCTTTGAGGCGTGACGCCTCGGGCCCGCCCCGAGGCCAGGACCCGGCAGGGAGGCCCCCGTCCGCGGGGGAGCCGGATGACAAGGGAGGAGAGCCCATGGACGGGGCTCATGCCGCCGGGACCCCCACGGGGCCCCGGCCGAACGCATCCGAACGGCGGCGCGACCTGCGCACCGCCGCAGCCCCCGCCGGCGACCCCGCCGCCGCCGTCGAGAGCCTGCGCGCCGCGCTGGGCCCCGAGCCGCTGGCGCTGGTCGCGCTCTTCGTCTCGCCCCACGCGGATCTCGAGGCGGTCGCCCGCCTCGCCTCCGCCGCCTTCGGCGCCACGCCCGTCATCGGCTGCACCACCGCCGGAGAGATCGGCCCCGCCGGCTATGCCGAGGAGACCATCGCCGCCGCCGGCTTCCCCGCCGCCCTGTTCTCGGCGCAGGTCTGCTTCGTGGGGGACCTGACCGGCCTCGACCGCGTCGGCGCGGCCGAGCGGGTGCAGGGCCGTCGCGCCGCGCTGCGCGCCGCCGCGCCCGACTGGGGGAACGAGTTCGCCTTCCTGATGGTCGACGGCATGTCGCGGATGGAGGAGCAGCTGGTCGCCACCCTCGCCGCCGCGCTCGACGGGATGCCGCTGTTCGGAGGCTCGGCCGGCGACGCGCTGGACTTCGGGCGCGCCTTCGTCCTGCACGAGGGGCGCTTCCACGCCGACGCCGCGGTGCTGGCGCTGATCCGCACCGCCTGCCGGGTGCAGGTGTTCAACTTCGACAACCTGCGCCCCGCGTCCGCCAAGATGGTCGTCACCGGCGCCGACCCCGACCGCCGCCTGGTGCGCGAGATCAACGGCGAGCCCGCGGCCCGCGAATACGCCCGCCTGCTGGGCATAGACCCCGCGCAGCTCTCGCCCTTCACCTTCTCGGCCCATCCGGTGATGGTGCGCGTGGGCGGGCGCCACCACGTCCGCGCCATCCAGAAGGTCGAGCCCAACGGCGACCTCACCTTCTTCTGCGCCATCGACGAGGGGCTGGTGCTGACCCTGGCCGAGCCCACCGACGCGGCAGAGCACCTGTCGCGCTCGCTCGACGGGCTGTCGGCCTCCGGCGCCCCCTCGGGCATCCTCGCCTGCGACTGCGTCCTGCGCCGGGTGGCGGCGGAGCGGGACCAGAGCGTGCGCGCCCTCTCCGGGATCCTGGCCCGCAACGAGGTGATCGGCTTCTCGACCTACGGCGAGCAGATCAACGGCGTGCACGTCAACCAGACCCTGACCGGCGTCGCCCTCTACCCGCCCGAGGAACCCGCGTCATGACCGCCGCCGCCCGCCCCCGGCGCGCCCCGGGCCTGACCCGGGGCCTCCGCTCCGCCGCCCGCCAGAGGCCCCGGGTCAAGCCCGGGGCGCCCCTCCTCCGCCAGCCGGAGCCCCGGCCATGACCGTCTTCGACCCCCGCACCCTGGTCGACCCGACCGAGAGCCTGGAGCGGCAGAACGCCAAGCTCGCCAAGATCGCCGGCGTGCTGATGCGACGGGTCGAGCAGGCGACCGACGCCGACGGCGCCGCCTATGCCCATTTCCAGCGCGCCCTGACGCTGGAGGGGGAGGTGCGCGCCCGCACCTCGGAGCTCGAACGCGCCCTGTCGCTGCTCAACGACACCAACCTGCGCCTGACCGAGGCGAACCGCGCCGCCGACCGCGCCCGCGCCGACCTCGCGAACGCCATCGAGGCGGTGCAGGAAGGGTTTGCGCTGTTCGATGCCGACGACCGGCTGGTGATGTTCAACTCCCGCTTCGGGATGGGCATGCCCGACATGCGCCGCTTCCTGCGCCCGGGCCTGCCCTTCGCCGACTATGTGGCAAGGGTCGCGGCGTCCCCCTCCCTGTCGCTGCCGAAGGGGGAGACGCCCCGCGACTGGGTGGACTCCCGCCTCCAGCGCCACCGCGAGACCAAGGCGATCTTCAACGTGCGGCTGGTGGGGGACCGCTGGATCCAGGTCTCGGAATACCGCACGCCCGAGGGCGGCACCGCGATCCTGCAGACCGACGTCACCGACTGGATCCGGCTGGAGCGGCAGGAGCGCGAGCGGATGCTCGACGACCAGGCCCGCTTCATCCGCGCCACGCTGGACCACATCAACCAGGGCATCTCGATCTTCGACGGGCACGAGAGGCTGGTGGGCTGGAATATCCGCCTGGACGAGCTGCTCTCGCCCCCCGCGGGCCTGCTGCGCGTCGGCCGCAGCTTCGACACCCTGTTCGAGCGCTTCGCCCCCGAGATGACCTTCCGCGAGCCCGACGGCGGCGAGCGCCTGATGGCCTGGGTGAAAGGCGGCGTCGGCCGCCCGCCCCTGAAGCTGGAGGTCGCCCACCGCGGCGCCCGCATCTTCGACGTCTTCGCCCAGGAGATGCCCGACCAGGGGTTCGTGATTTCCTTCACCGACGTCACCGCCGAGCGCCGGGCCATCGACGCCATGGCCGAGGCCAACGAGACCCTCGAGCTGCGCGTCCACGAGCGCACCCTCGCGCTCGCCGCCGCCGCCGCCGAGGCCGACCGGGCCAACGCCTCCAAGTCCCGCTTCGTCGCCGCCGCCTCCCACGACCTGCTGCAACCGCTGTCGGCCGCCAAGCTGTTCCTGAGTTCCCTCAACAGTCTCGACCTCGACCCCGAGCCGCGCCGCATGGCCGAGCGCGCCCAGAACGCGCTGAAAAGCGTCGAGGCGATCCTGGGCAGCCTGCTGGACATCTCCAGGCTCGACAGCGGGCTGGCGGCGGTGGAGATCTCGACCTTCCCGGTCTCGCGCATCCTCCGCCCGCTGCGCGAGGAATTCCAGCCGCTGGCCAGCGCCCGGGGGCTGGAGCTGGACGTGATCGACAGCGGCGCCTGGGTGCGCTCCGACCCCTCGCACCTGCGCCGGATCCTGCAGAACCTGATCGCCAACGCCATCCGCTACACGCCCTCGGGCCGGGTGCTGGTCGGCGCCCGCCGCCGCCCCGGCGGCCTGCGCATCGAGGTCTGGGACACCGGCCCCGGCATCGAGGAGGACAAGCGCGAGCTGATCTTCAAGGAGTTCCATCGCATCGACAAACCCGGCATGACCGCCGAGGGGGTGGGCCTCGGCCTCGCCATCGTCGAGCGCGCCTGCCAGCTCCTCGACCACCGCCTGACGCTGGAGACCGAGCCCGGCCGCGGCGCCGGCTTCCTGGTGACCGTGCCGCTGGCGCCCCCGCGCGCGCCCGAGCCCTGCCCGCGCGAGCCCTCGGCCGCCCGCGACCTCGACGACGTGATCGTGCTGGTGATCGAGAACGACGCCGAGGTGCGCCAGGCCATGGCCACCCTGCTCGAGCGCTGGGGCGTCTCCTGCTTCGACGTGGCGGGCGAGGACGCCGCTCTCGACCTGATCGACGAGGTCGGCGTGGCCCCGGACGTGATGCTGGTGGACTACCACCTCGACGACGGGCGCCACGGCATCGACGCGGTGGCCGCGGTGCGCCGCCGCTGCGGGCCGACGCCGGCCGCGATCCTCTCGGCCGACCGCACGCCGGAGCTGCGCGCCGCCTGCCACGCCGCCGAGATCGCCTACCTGGAGAAGCCGGTGGACCCCGACCGCCTGATGCGCTTCCTCGCCGAGATCCGCGCCGCCCCCCTCGGCTGGGGCCCCCTCTCCGGCCCCGCGATCTGAGGCGCCCCGCCCGCCCCGGGCCGTGCCCCGGGCTTGACCCGGGGCCTCGCGCGGCCCGCCGCCGGGCGCCCCGTCCGGGACTGGCGCGCAGCACTGCATACACTCGCATGCAAAACGCTTGACGCAGAGGCGCGCCCCGGCGCATGGATCGTCATCGACGCTGCCGGGAGGCCCCGATGGACGCGTTCGCCCTGCTCCCCGAGGGGTTTCCGCCCCTGACGCTGGCGCTGGTTTCGGCGGCGTCGTTCTGCACCTCCTTCATCACCGCGGCTTTCGGCATCGGCGGGGGCGTGGCGATGCTGGCGATCCTGGCCTCTCTGCTGCCGCCCGCGGCGCTGATCCCGGTGCACGGGCTGGTTCAGTTCGCCTCCAACGCCGGGCGGGCGGCGACGCTGCGCGGGCATGTGCAGGGGGGGCCGTTGCTGCCCTTCCTCGTGGGATCGGCGGCGGGGGCGGCGGCGGGCGGCTCGGTCGCCGTGGCGCTGCCGCCGGCGATGGTGGAGATCGGGATCGGCCTGTTCGTGCTGTGGGCCGCCCTGTTCAGCCCGCCGAAGGCGATGCGCGCGGGGGCGGGGCCGGCGGGCTTCGTCTCGACGCTGCTGTCGATGTTCTTCGGGGCGACGGGGCCGTTCGTTGCGGCCTATGTGAAGACGCTCTCGCTCGGGCGGATGGAGCACGTCGCCACCCACGCCGCGATGATGACCGCCCAGCACCTGCTGAAGGTGATCGCCTTCGGCTTCCTCGGCTTCGCCTTCGGGCCGTGGCTTGCGCCGATCGCGATCATGGCCGCGACGGGGTTCCTCGGCACCCTGGCGGGCAAGCGGGCGCTGACGAAGATCGACGACCGGGCCTTCAAGCGGGCCCTGGCCGTGATCCTGTGCCTGCTCGCCGCCCGGCTGATCTGGAGCGGGGCGACGGCGCTTTTCTAGGGCCTCAGCCGAACTCGGCGCGGATCGCGTCGTCGTGCTCGCCCACGCCCGGCACCTTGCCGTAGGTCGGCGCGTCGCCGGCGACGATGGCGCCCGGCGCGATCAGCTCCACCGGGCCGCCGTCGGTCGAGACCGAGATCAGCCGGTTCTGCGGATGCTCCATCAGGTCGGCCATGCCGTTGAGGCGGCCGTAGGCGATCTTCGCCGCATCCAGCTTGGCGGCCAGCGCCTCGCGCCCGTGCTGGCGGAACAGGTCGGCGACGCGGGCGTCGAGCTCGGCCCGGTTCTCGATCCGCGCGGTGTTGTCGTGGAAGCGCGGGTCGTCGGCCATCTCGGCGTTCCCCAGCACCTGGTCGCACAGCATCCGCCATTCGCGCTGGTTCTGGATCGAGATCAGGATCGCGCCGTCCGCGCAGGGGAACACGCCGTAGGGGGCGATGGTGGGGTGGCGCAGCCCCTCGCGCTGGGGCGGGCGGCCGCCGTAGCGGGCCTGCAGGTAGGGCACGTTCATCCAGTCCGCCATGGCGTGGAACAGGCTGACCTCGATCTGGCGCCCCTGCCCGGTGCGCCCGCGCCCGATCAGCGCCTGCAGGATCGCGGCATGGGCGGTGATCCCCGCGCCGATGTCGCAGATCGAGACGCCGACGCGGGCTTCTTCCGTCGGCGAGCCGGTGATCGAGGCGAGCCCCGTCTCCGCCTGGATCAGCAGGTCATAGGCCTTCTGGTCGCGCCGCGGGCCGTCCTCGCCATAGCCGGAGATCGAGCAGGTGATCAGCTCGGGGCGCTTTTTCCTGAGTTCCGCCATCCCGTAGCCCATGCGGGCGATGGCGCCGGGGGCGAGGTTCTGGATGAAGATGTCGGCCTTGTCGAGCAGGCGGCCCAGCAGCGCGTGGTCCTCGGGGGTCTTGAGGTCCAGCCGCAGGCTTTCCTTGCCGCGGTTGAGCCAGACGAAATAGGCGCTCTGCCCCTCGACCATGCGGTCGTAGCCGCGGGCGAAGTCGCCCTCGGGGCGCTCGATCTTGATGACGCGGGCGCCGGCGTCGGCCAGGCGCGCCGTGCAGTAGGGCGCGGCGACCGCCTGCTCCACCGCCACCACCAGCAGTCCTTCGAGATCGCGCATGTGTCCTCCGGGGCATTCGCCGGCCTTTCGGGGCCGGCTGGGTTGGCCGGCGGGGCCGGCGCCTCTTTCCACCGGAAGCGAGGCCCGGGGTCAACCGTCCGGCCGGTCGACGCGCCGGGAAGCCGGGTTGCAGGCCGGGGAGGGCCCCGCCCTCGCCCCCCTCCGGCGGAGGCGAGGGCGGGCGGGTGGGGAGCCTCCGCCGGAGGGGGGCGAGGGCGGGGCTGCGCAACGTCACGACGGGGCGCGACGCGGCGTGCGTTGCGCGCCGGGGGTCCGCGTGCTGATCTGGCCAGGCCGGCGGAGATGAGGGGACCCCATGCTGCAGCTCAAGATCGTGAACGCGCGCCTGCCCGTGGCCTCGGGGCTGGGGAGCGCGCCGCTGAGCCTGGCCGTCCGCAACGGCCGGATCGCCGAGATCGCGCCGGCGATCGAGGCCGAGGCCGAGCGCACCCTCGACGCCGCCGGCCGGCTGCTGTCGCCGCCCTTCTGCGACCCGCATTTCCACATGGACGCCACGCTCTCGCTGGGCCTGCCGCGCCTGAACCTCTCGGGCACCCTGCTGGAGGGCATCGCGCTCTGGGGCGAGCTGAAGCCCCTGCTGACGCCCGAGGCGGTGGCCGAGCGCGCCCTGCGCTACTGCGACCTGGCCGTCGCGCAGGGGCTGCTCGCCATCCGCACCCATGTCGACGTCTGCGACGACCGGCTGACGGCGGTCGAGGCGCTGCTGGAGGTGCGCAAGCAGGTCGCGCCTTACATCGACCTGCAGCTGGTGGCCTTCCCGCAGGACGGGCTCTACCGCGACCCGACCGCCCGCGCGAACCTGCTGCGCGCGCTGGACATGGGCGTCGACGTGGTCGGCGGCATCCCCCATTTCGAGCGCACCATGGCCGACGGCGCCGCCTCGGTCCGCGAGCTGGCCGAGCTCGCCGCCGACCGCGGCCTGATGCTCGACCTGCACTGCGACGAGAGCGACGACCCCCTGTCGCGCCATGTCGAGACGCTGGCCGCCGAGACCGTGCGCTGCGGCCTGCAGGGCCGGGCCGCGGGCAGCCACCTCAGCTCGATGCACTCGATGGACAATTACTATGCCTCGAAGCTGATCCCCCTGATCGCCGAGGCGCAGCTGCACGCCATCCCCAATCCCCTGATCAACATCACCCTTCAGGGCCGCGCCGACACCTACCCCCGCCGCCGCGGCCTGACCCGGATCCCCGAGCTGCGCGCCGCCGGCGTCAACGTGGCGCTCGGCCAGGACTGCACCATGGACCCGTGGTATCCGCTGGGCTCGGCCGACATGCTCGACGTGGCCCACATGGCGATCCACGCGGTCCCGATGACCTCCCGCGAGGCGATGGCCTGGACCCACACGGCGGTGACGGTGAACAACCGCCTCGCCATGGGCCTGCCCGACCCGACCCTGCGCGAGGGCGCGCCCGCCGACATGGTCCTCCTCCAGGCCCGCGACGAGATCGAGGCCGTGCGCCTGCGCGCCACCCGCCTCGCGGTGATCAAGGCCGGCCAGGTGATCGCCCGGACCCCCGCGCGCGAGGCCGCCCTGACCCTCCCCGGCCGCCCCTCGACCCTCGACCCCGCCGCCTACGCCCCCGCCGCCGAGGGCTGACCCCCGCCCCCAGGCGCCCCTCGCCCCACGCGCTCCCGGGAGCGCCTGTTCTCCGGAGCCGTCTCTCGCGGGCGCCGATCAGAGCGACTCGCCCCCTCCGGTCAGGGATCGCGAAGCGACCCCCCGCAGGGGGGCTTGTCCTTGACCGGAGGGGGCGAGTCGCTCAGGCAGCCCAAGCGAGAGACGGCTCCGGAGGACAGGCGCGGGCGCTTTGTTCTTGGGTGAGTCAGGAGCCCGCCGGAGGCTCGCCCCCTCCGAGGCTCCCTCTCCCCCCGCAACAAGCGCGGACCCTGCCAAGCCCGCCCGCAGGGCGCCTGTAGTCCGCTCCTTCCCCGATTTTCGCCGCAGCGCAGCAGCGGGCTGTTGACAGCTCCCCGATTTCTCCGGCTTCATTTTCTGATCGGTCAAAAAACGCCGCGTTCGCGCGTTCCCACAAGCGTCCATCACAACGGCCCCAAGGCCGGATCATCCCGACAGGACCTGCCCATGCCCATCACGCCCTCCCGCCGCCAGCTTCTCGCCGGCGCCTCGGCCCTGCTGGCCACGCCGGCCATCCTCCGCGCCCGCCGCGCCAACGCCGCCGATCCGGTGAAGGTCGCGGGCGTGCACGCATCCCCGGTCGAGAACGCCTGGAACTCCCGCATCCACTCGGCGATGCAGGCTGCCGCCGCCGACGGGCTGATCACCTACGAGTTCTCCGAGGGCGTCTCCGCCACCGACTACCCCCGCGCCATGCGCGAATACGCCGAGGCCGGCGCGCAGCTGGTATGGGGCGAGTCCTACGCCGTCGAGCGCGACGCCCGCTCCGTCGCCACCGACTACCCCGAGACCGCCTTCCTGATGGGCTCCTCCGGCGGGCCGCAGGGCGACAACTTCGGCGTCTTCGGCACCCGCAACCACGAGGCCGCCTACCTCGCCGGGATGCTGGCCGCGAAGATGTCGCAGACGGGGACCTTCGGCTCGGTCGGCGGCTACCCGATCCCCGAGGTCAACATGCTGATCAACGCCTTCCGCGCCGGAGTCAGCGAAGTGAACCCGGATGCAAAATTCCTCAACGGCTTCATCGGCGCCTGGTTCGACCCCGCCAAGGCCAAGGAGGCCGCGCTCGCCCAGATCGACGCCGGCGCCGACATCCTGTTCGGCGAGCGCATCGGCACCGCCGACGCCGCCAAGGAGGCCGGGATCAAGGCCGTGGGCTCCCTCATCGACTATACGCCCCGCTACCCCGAGACGGTCTTCGCCAACGCCATCTGGAACTACCGCCCCACCATCGACGCCATCGTCAAGGACATCACGGAGGGCGCCGCCACCGGCCGCGACTACACCGAGTATTCCTTCATGAAATACGGCGGCAACGAGCTGGTCTTCGTCGACTCCATGGTCCCCGCCGACGCCATCCCCGCCATGCAGGAGAAGCAGGCCGCGATCCAGTCCGGCGCGTTCGACGTCCCCATCGACGAATCCGAGCCCGCCTGAGCCCCACCCCGGCGCGGGGGCCCGCCCCCCGCGCCCACCTCGCCAGCACCCGGGGGACGCCCATGTCAGGCCCCATCGGCGGAGACGCCACCGCGCTCGCCCGCGCCATCGCCGAGGGTCGCCTGAGCGCGGCCGAAGCGATGGAGGCGGCGCTGCTGGCTGCCGAGACCGACCCGCTGGGCGCCCTCGCCCGCCTCATGCCCGGGCTCGGCCGCGCCGGCGCCGCGCGCGCCGACGCGATCCTGGCGGCGGGGGGCGCGGCCAGCTCCGCCCCGTTCCGCGGCGTGCCCTTCCTGGGCAAGGACCTGGGCGCCTCGGGCCGCGGTCTCGCCGCCTGCGGAGGCAACGCCGCCCTGCGCGAGAAGACCCCGGACCCCGAGACCGACGACGCCCTCTTCGCCCGCTTCCGCGCCGCCGGCCTGATCCCCTTCGGCCTGACCACGGTCCCCGAGTTCGGCAACGCCCTGACCTCCGAGCCGATGGGCGCCCCGCCCGCCCGCAACCCCTGGAACCCCGACCTGTCCCCCGGAGGCTCCTCCGGCGGCGCCGCGGCGGCGGTCGCCTCCGGCATCGTCGCGATGGCGCACGCCACCGACGCCGCCGGCTCGATCCGGGTTCCCGCGGCCTGCTGCGGGCTGGTGGGGCTGAAGCCCTCCCGCGGGGCCACGCCGATGGGGCCCGGGTTCTCCAACTGGCTCGACGGGCTGGTAGGCGAGGGCGTGCTCGCCCGCTCGGTCCGCGACGTGGCCGCGATCTTCGGGCCGATCTCCGGCGGCGCGCAGGGCCCGGTCCCCGACCCGTCGCTCAGCGGCATCCCCGCCACCCCGCGCGTGGCGCTGGCGATCCCGCCCGGCGTCGCCGAGGCCGCCGCCCGCCCCGTGCGCGAGGCCGCCCAGGCCCTCGGCGGCCCGGCGACCGAGCTGGACCCCGCCGCCTGGGCCGCCCTCTCCGCCCGCGCCGCGGCGGTGGCGGACCTGGTGCTGGCGGTGTCGCTGGCCGAATGGGTCGACGCCGCCGGGCTGAGCGAGGCGGAGATCGCGCCGATCTCCGCCGCCGCCGCCCGCTACGGCCGCGCCCTGCCGGCGACCGCCTTCTTCGCCGCCACGCGAGAGGCCGCCGCCGTCGCCCACGTCCTCTGGAAAATCTTCGACGAGGCGGACGTGATCCTGACCCCGGTGCTGGCCGACGGCCCGCCGCCCATCGGCCATTTCGACGCCGCCTCCTCCGACCTCGACGCCCACCACGCCAGGATGGAGGCGACCGCGCCGGGCGTCGCCATCGCCAACGTCTCCGGCTTCCCGGCGCTGTCGGTCCCCTTCGGCATGGCCCACGGCCTGCCCCGCAGCTTCCAGATGATCGCCCCCTTCGGGACCGGCCGCGCCCTGCTGGCGCTCGCCGCCCGGATCGAGGACGCCGCCCCCGCCATCCCCTTCCCCCGCCTCGCCGGCCTGCCGGAGTCGCTCAGGTGACCCCGGTCCTGGAACTGGACGGCATCACCAAGCGCTTCGGCGCGCTGACCGCGAACGAGGACGTTTCGCTGTCGCTGGGCCAGGGCGAGATCCTGGCCCTGCTGGGCGAGAACGGCGCCGGCAAGACGACGCTGATGAACATCCTCTTCGGCCACTACACCGCCGACGCGGGAGAGGTGCGCGTCTTCGGCGCCCCCCTCCCCCCCGGCCGCCCGCGCGCGGCCATCGAGGCGGGCGTGGGCATGGTCCACCAGCACTTCACCCTGGCCGGCAACCTGACGGTGCTGGAGAACATCACCATCGGCGCCGAGCCCCTCTCCCGCCTGATGTCCGCCACCCGCCCCGCCCGCCGCCGCCTGCGCGAGCTTTCGGACCGCTTCGGCCTGGCGGTGGACCCCGACGCCCGCGTCGGCGACTTGTCCGTGGGCGAGCGCCAGCGGGTGGAAATCCTCAAGGCGCTGTATCGCGAGGCCCGCATCCTGATCCTGGACGAGCCCACCGCCGTCCTCGCCCGCCCCGAGGCCGAGCGCCTGTTCCAGACGCTCCGCGGCATGACCGCCGAGGGCCTCTCGCTGATCTTCATCTCCCACAAGCTGCACGAGGTGATGGCCGCCTCCGACCGCGTCGTGGTCCTGCGCCGCGGCCGCGTCGCCGCCGAGCGGCGGACCGCCGAGACCTCCGCCCCCGAACTCGCCGAACTGATGGTGGGAAGACGGGTCGCCCGGCCCGTGCGCGAGGCGCAGCCGCCTGGCGCCCCCGTCTGCATCGCCTCCGCCGTCACGGTCACGCAGGACGGCCGGGACCTGCTGGACGAGGCCGATTTCACCGTCCACGCCGGCGAGATCCTCGGCATCGTCGGCGTCGCCGGCAACGGCCAGGCCACGCTGGGTCGGCTGCTGTCGGGCCTCGCTCGCCCTACCCGCGGCCGGATCACCCTGGGGACCGACGACCTCGGCCGCATGACCCCCGCCGATTGCGTCGCCGCCGGCGTCGGCCGCATCCCCGAGGACCGCCACGCCGAGGGCGTCGTCGGCGAGATGACCGTGTGGGAGAACGCGACGCTCGAGCGTCTGTCCTCCCCCGCCTTCTCCCGCCGCGGCTTCGTGAGGCGCTCCGCCGCCCGCGCCTACGCCGCCGACCTGATCCGCCGCTTCGACATCCGCGGGGCCGAGCCCGACACCCGCGCGCGCCTCCTGTCGGGCGGCAACATGCAGAAGCTGATCCTGGGCCGGAACCTGGCGCAGGGCCCGCGCCTGATCCTCGCCAACCAGCCGACCCGAGGCCTCGACGAGGGCGCCGTCGCCGCCGTCCACGCCGAGCTGCTCGCCGCCCGCGGCGCCGGCGCCGCCGTGCTGCTGATCTCCGAGGACCTGGACGAGGTCCTCGGCCTCGCCGACCGCATCCAGGCGATCGTGAAGGGGCGCCTGTCGAAGCCGATCCCCGCCGAGCACGCCGACGCCCGCCGCATCGGCCTGATGATGGCGGGCGCCTGGGACGAACCTGTGCCTGCGGTCTCCGGGGGGGGCGCCTGATGCGCCTCGAACGCCGCCCCCAGCCGTCGATCGCGATGGCCGTCGCAGCCCCTTTCGCGGCGGTCCTGGCCTCGCTGGTCCTCTGCGCCGGCCTGATCGCGCTGGCGGGGGTGAACCCGCTGGAGGCCTATGCCGAGATGCTGCGCGGCGCCTTCGGCTCCCGCCTCTCGATCACCGAGACGCTGGCCCGTGCGACGCCCCTGATCCTGACCGGCCTCGCCGCCACCGTCGCCTTCCGTGCGCGGCTGTGGAACATCGGCGGCGAGGGTCAGTTCTACGTCGGCGCCCTGGCCGCCGCCTGGCTCGGGTCCGAGGCGCTGGCCGGGCTGCCGCCGGTGCTGGGCATCCTTGGCGTGATGATCGCCGGCATGGTCGCCGGCGCGCTGCTGCTGCTGGTCCCCGCCTTCCTGCGCGTGCGCTTCGGCGTGGACGAGGTGGTCACCACCCTGCTCGCCAACTTCATCGTGATGCTGTTCGTGGGCATGATGGTCGAGGGCCCGCTGAAGGATCCGCTCGCCTTCGGCTGGCCGCAGTCGGTCCCTGTGGCGAACGAGCTGATGCTCCCCAAGCTGGTCGAGCGCACCCGCCTGCACATCGGCCTGCTGATCGCGCTGGCGGTGGCAGGGCTGGTCTGGCTGATGCTCGCGCGCACGGTCTTCGGCGCGCGGGCGAGGGCCGCCGGCCTCTCGGCCGGGGCGGCCGAGTTCGCGGGCGTGCCGCTGGCGCGCACCCTGCTGGGGGTGGCGGTCATCTCCGGCGCGCTCGCGGGGCTGGCCGGCGCCATCGAGGTGGCGGGCGTGAAGGGCTACGTCACAACGGATCTCTCGCCGGGTTATGGCTACTCCGGCATCGTGGTGGCGATGCTGGCGGGGCTGCAGCCGCTGGGCGTGGCGGTGGCGGCGGTCTTCGTGGCGGTGGTCTTCGTGGGCGCCGACGCCATGTCCCGCGCGCTCGGCGCGCCCACCTTCATCGCCGACGTGATCGTCGCCGTGTCGCTGCTGACCATGCTGATCGCCCTGCTCTTCGCCACCTACCGGGTGCGGAAATGAGCCGCCCGACCGTCCCGGGGGGCCGTCCCGCGGGGGCATCGAGCCCCCGCGTGCCGGGGCGCTGGCGCGCCGGGCGCGTCACGGCCGAGAGTGCACAGGGAGGCTGGCGTTGATCGAAGCGCTCGAGATCCTGACCACCGCCTCCCTCTGGGCCGCGGTCCTGCGCATCGCCACGCCGCTGATCTTCGGCGCGCTGGGGGCGCTGATCTGCGAGCGCTCCGGGGTGCTGAACCTCGGCATCGAGGGGATCATGACGCTGGGCGCGATGATCGCCTGGCTGGCCACCTACCAGGGCGCCGACCTGTGGGTCGCCCTGGTCGCGGCGGCGGCGGCGGGCGCCTGCTTCGGCCTGCTGCATGCTTTCCTGACCGTGCCGCTGGGGCTTTCGCAACACGTCTCGGGCCTGGGCATCACGCTCTTCGCCTCCTCCTTCACCTACTACGTCTATCGCCTCGTGGTGGTGGTCGGCGATGCGCCGCCCACCATCGAGCCGTTCCAGCCGCTGGCGATCCCGGGCCTCTCCGACCTGCCTTTCGTGGGCCCGGTGCTGTTCGCCCAGATGGCGCCCACCTACGCGGCGCTGGCGGCGGTGGGCCTGACCGCCTGGGTGCTGACCCGCACGCCGCTGGGACTCGCGGTGCGCATGGCCGGCGAGAACCCCCACGCGGTCGAGGCGCAGGGGCTGACCCCCCTCTCGATCCGCACCGGGGCGGTGGTCGTCGGCTCCGCCCTGATGGCCCTGGGCGGCGCCTTCCTGACCACCGCGGCCTTCAACAGCTTCTTCCCGCAGATGGTCCAGGGCCGGGGCTGGATCTGCATCGCGCTGGTGGTCTTCGCCGGCTGGCGGCCGGGAAAGGCCCTGCTCGGCGCGCTGCTGTTCGCCTTCTTCGACGCCTACCAGCTGCGCCTTCAACATGTGGTGGATGGCCTCCCCTACCAGCTGTTCCTGATGGCGCCCTATGTCCTCTCGATCGTCGCCCTGATCGCCGTCGCCCGTCGCGGCCGGGCCCCCGAAGCGCTGATGGCCCCCTATCGCCGCGGCGAGCGCTAGGTGTGAGTTCTCATCAGGTTGTTCAGCGCGACGAGGGGCGGTTGGCTGCCGATGGTGGAATGTGGTCGCCGCTGATTGCACCAGTCGATCCAGCGCGGCAGGTCGCGGGCCCTGGCGTCTG
>CAXGVP010000017.1:0-16544 GCA_964013055.1 uncultured Albimonas sp. | reverse complement strand
GGCGCTGGCGGCGGGGGACGAGGCGGGCCTGCGCCTCGCCATCCGCGCCGACGTGCGCCAGGGCCTGACCATGCTCTCGAACGAGGGCCTCGACTCGGCCTGAGCCACGGCTTCCGCCGCGCGGGCGGAAGCGTGCGAGGGCGCGGGGGCGAGGCTTGCTGACAGGAACCGGACCGATGAACCAGCAGACCAACATCCGCTCCACCGCCGACTACCAGGCGATGGACGCCGCCCACCACTGGCACCCGTTCTCCGACATGGCGGACCTGAACCGGAAGGGATCGCGGGTGATCTCGTCCGCGCAGGGCGTGTGGCTGACCGACACCGACGGCAACCGCTTCATCGACGGCATGTCGGGCCTGTGGTGCGTGAACGTCGGCTACGGCCGCGAGGAGATCGTCGAGGCGGTGACCCGCCAGCTGCGCGATCTGCCCTACTACAACACCTTCTTCCAGTGCACCCACCCCGCCGCCGCCGAGTTCGCCGAGGCGCTGACCGCCGTCGCGCCCCCGCAGATGAACCGGGTGTTCTTCACCAACTCCGGCTCGGAATCGAACGACACCGTGTTCCGGCTGGCGCGGGTCTACTGGGACTGCGTCGGAAAACCCTCGAAGAAGATCTTCATCGGGCGGCACAACGGCTACCACGGCTCCACCGCCACGGCGACGTCGATGGGCGGCATGTCCGCGATGCACGGCCAGTCCGGCCTGCCCTTCAACGGTTTCGCCCACATCGACCAGCCCTACTGGTACGGCGAGGGCCGCCCCGAGGGCCTGTCGCCCGAGGAATTCGGCAAGCTCCGCGCCCGCCAGCTCGAGGCCAAGATCGACGAGCTGGGCGAGGACAACGTCTGCGCCTTCATCGCCGAGCCCATCCAGGGCGCCGGCGGCGTGATCATCCCGCCCGAGACCTACTGGCCGGAGATCAAGCGCATCTGCGACGAGCGCGAGATCCTGCTGATCACCGACGAGGTCATCTGCGGCTTCGGCCGCACCGGCGCCTGGTGGGGCGCCGAGACCTACGGGGTCGAGCCCGACCTGATGCCGATCGCCAAGGGCATGACCTCGGGCTACCAGCCGATGGGCGGCGTCTTCATCTCCGACCGCGTGGCGGGTCCAGTGATGGAGAAGGCGGGCGAGTTCTACCACGGCTACACCTACTCCGGTCACCCCGCCGCCTGCGCCGCGGGCCTCGCCTCGCTCCGCATCCTGCAGGAGGAGAAGCTGGTCGAGCGGGTCCGCGACGTGCTCGCGCCCCAAATGGCGAAGCTCTGGGCCGGGCTGGCCGATCACCCGCTGGTGGGCGAGACCCGCACCAGGGGCTTCCTGGGCGCCATCGAGCTGGTGAAGAACAAGGAGACGGGCGAGCGCTTCTCGGGCGACCTCGGCGTCGGCGGCATGGCGCGGGACCTGTGCGTGGGCAAGCGCGGGCTGGTGATGCGCGCGGTGGGCGACACGATGATCGCCTCGCCCCCCTACGTGATGAGCGAGGAGGAGCTCGACGAAATGGCCGCCCGCGCCCGCGGCGCGCTCGACGACCTCGCCGACAAGCTGACGCGCGAGGGGCATCTCTGAGGGCGGCGCGGCTCCGGGAATGGCAGCGGCCCCGGCGGATCGCCGGGGCCGTTTGCGTTTGAAGACTGTGCGCCGGGATGGACGGCGCCGCGGGTCCACGACCTCGCCCCGCGCGCCCGGCGGCAGCCGTCGGGCAGGAGGCCCCGGGTCAAGCCCGGGGCGCGCCCGGCGCGACGGTGGGAGCATCAGGGAGACGGCGGGGCCAGGGGCGCCCCGGGCTTGACCCGGGGCCTCTCGCGGCCCGCCGGAAGCTCAGACCTGGGAGCGGGGGCGCGGCTGGGCCGCCAGCCCGGCCTCCTCCAGGTGGGCGATCAGGGCGGTCTCGACCGGGGTCATGTGGCGCTCGAGGTCGACCAGGGAGAAGACTTCCACCGTGGGCGCCGGCGCGGCCACGGGAATCCGCCAGAGGCGGGCGCCGTAGCGGGCGGCGTGGCCCTCGGAGAGGCAGCCGAGGGCTGCGCCATGCTCGATCAGCTCCACCAGGTCGACGATGCCCGAGGCCGCCGCGATCATCCGCCCGCCGATGCCGTGGCGCACCCGGTAGCGGGTGAGGGCGGAGAGGGCGCCGGCCATCGCGTCCTCCTCGAAGCCCACGACATCGGAGGCGGCGAGCACGTCGGGGTCCACCTCGTGGCGGCGATACAACGGATGCGCCGGCCCGCAGAAGATGCCGAAGCGCTGCGGGTCCAGCGGTTGCGCGCGCAGGCGCTGCACCGGGTCGACGCGGGTGCAGAACCCGACCGAGGCGATGCGCTGCAGCAGCCCCTGGGCGACGTCATGGCAGGGCGTCGAGCGGATCGAGAGGGTGACGCCGGGGTGCAGGGCGCGGAACGCCTCCAGCACCGGCATCGCGAAATCCATGTCGAGATGGGAGGAGCGGAAGACGACCACGGCGCCGGACAAGGCCCGGCCGCCCTCCTCGCCGACGTCGTTGAGGCGCACCACGCCGCCGTAGATCTCCAGCGCCTCGCGGTAGACGGCCTCTCCGGCGCGGGTGACGACGAAGGTCTGGCCGGCGCCGCGCTCGACCAGGCGCAGCTCCAGCCGCTCCTCCAACCGCCGCAGGGCGGAGGAGACCGACGGTTGCGAGATGTTCAGACGCTGCGCCGCCCCGGTGATCGAGCGTTCCTGCACGATCACCATGAAGGTGCGCAGCAGGTTCCAGTCGAGCTGAACCGCGAGCCGGTCGAGCGGGAAGCTCATGCGGCCTCCAGGTCGCCCGCGAAGTGGCAGGCCGCGGTGTGGCGGGGGCCGACGTCCAGCGCCGCGGGCCGCTCGACGTCGCAGATCCCCTTGCGGGCCACGGGGCAGCGGGTGTGGAAGGCGCAGCCCGGCGGCGTGTTCACCGGCGAGGGGATGTCGCCGGTCAGCTCCACGTAGTCGACCCTCGGGCCCTTGGCGCGCGGGTTCGCCTCGGGCGCGGGGGCGGCGGCCAGCAGGGCGCGGGTGTAGGGATGGCGCGGGTTCTCGAAGACTTCGGCCACGGGCCCCTCCTCGACGATCCGGCCCAGATACATCACCGCGACGCGCTGGCAAAGGAACCGCACCACCGCGAGGTTGTGGGAGATGAAGAGGGACGTCATCGAGGGCCGCGCCGCCTGAAGCTCCTTGAGGAAGGTCAGGATCTGCGCCTGGACCGAGACGTCGAGGGCGGACGTCGGCTCGTCCAGCACCAGCACCTCGGGGTCCAGCGCCAGCGCGCGGGCGATGCAGGCGCGCTGCTTCTGGCCGCCGGAGAGCTCATGCGGGAAGCGGTTGAGGAATTGCTCGGGCAGGCCCACGCGGGCCAGCAGTTCTGCGACGCGCTCGCGCAGGGCGCGGCCGCGCAGGGGCGTGTTCAGGATCAGCCCCTCGGCCACGGACCGCGAGATCGTCATCCGCGGGTTCAGCGAGGCGTGGGGGTCCTGGAAGATGATCTGCGCGCGGGAGCGCAGGCGGCGCAGCGTGGCGGCGGAGGCGCCGACCACGTCCTCGCCCCCCACCCGGATCGCGCCGGAGGTCGCCGGGATCAGCCCCAGCGCCGCCTTGCCGATGGTGGATTTGCCGGAGCCGCTCTCGCCCACCAGCCCCACCGTCTCGCCGGCGGCGAGCTTCAGGGTGACGCCGTCCACGGCCTTCACGATCTCGCCCGAGGCGAGGGGGAAGTGGATGCGCAGGTCATCGAGCTCGAGCATCAGGCGGTCTCCGCGAAGGCGCCGGTTCCGCCAAGAACGCCACCCTCCAGGTGCAGGCGGCAGGCGGCGCGGTGGCCGGGGGCGAGGTCGGCGAAGGGGACGGGGCCGCTCACGCAGGCCGGGCCCGCGTGGGGGCAGCGGGCGGCGAAGCGGCAGCCCGTCGGCGGGTGCAGCAGGTCGGGGAGCGAGCCGGGGATCGAGGCGAGGCTGTCCGCCGGCTTGAACGGGTGGGGCAGGGCCTTCAGCAGGCCGCGGGTGTAGGGGTGGGAGGGCGCCTCGAAGATGCGCTCGACCGGCGCGTCCTCGACGATCTGGCCGGCATACATGACGGCGACGCGGGAGCAGACCTGCGCCACGACCCCGAGGTCGTGGGAGATCATGATCATCGTCAGGCCCATGTCCTCGACCAGCTCGCCCATCAGGCGCAGGATCTGGGCCTGGATGGTGACGTCGAGGGCGGTGGTGGGCTCGTCGGCGATCAGCAGCCGGGGCTTGGCGGCCAGGGCCATGGCGATCAGCACGCGCTGGCGCATGCCGCCGGAAAGCTCGTGGGGGTAGGCGTTGAACTGCCGCTCGGGGTTGGGCAGGTGCACCTTCTCCAGCATCGCCAGCGCGATGTCCTTCGCCTCGGCCTTGCGGATTTTTCCCTTGGACTGGGCGCGGATCGCGTCGACGAGCTGCGTGCCCACCCGGAACACCGGGTTCAGGTAGGTCATCGGGTCCTGGAAGATCATCGCGACCTCGGAGCCGCGGATGCCGCGGAGCTGGCGCTCGGGCAGGCCGACCAGCTCGCGACCGGCCAGCTTGACCGAGCCGGCGGTGATCCGCGCGGGGGGCGAGGGCAGCAGGCCGAAGGCGGCGCGGGTCAGCACGGACTTGCCGCAGCCGGTCTCGCCCACCAGCCCCAGCGCCTCGCCGGGCTGGAGGTCCAGGGTCACGCCGCCGATGGCATGATAGGGGCCGTCGAACGTGTCGAAGGCCAGTTCAAGGTCGCGGATCGAGAGAAGCGGGTCGGTCATCGTCTTCACCTCTGCCGCGGGTCGAGCACGTCGCGCAAGCCGTCGCCCATCAGGTTGAAGCCCAGGACGGTGAGATAGATGGCCAGCCCGGGGAAGAAGGCGCACCACCACCAGTCGGGCAGATACGACCTCCCCTGCGCGATCATCGCCCCCCACTCGGGGAACGGCGGCTGCGCGCCCAGCCCCAGGAAGCCCAGCGAGGCGGCGCCGAGGATCGCCATGCCCATGTCCATCGAGGCTTTCACCACGATGGGCGAGAGGCAGTTGGGCAGCACATGCACGAACAGGATGCGCAGCGGTCCCGCGCCCAGCGCGCGGGCGGCGTCGACGTAGACCTCGTTTCGCAGGCTCAGGGTCTTGGCCTGCACGAGGCGCACGTAGCCGGGCCACCAGACGAGGGACAAGGCCACCATCGCGTTCAGGATCCCCGGCCCCAGCGCGCCGACGATGGCGATGGCGAGGATCAGGCCGGGGATGGAGAGGAAGATGTCGGTGACGCGCATGATCGTCTCGGCCACCCAGCCGCCGGTCATGCCGGCGATCAGGCCCAGCGGCACGCCGATCAGGATGGCGATGCCGGTGACGGTCAGGCCGATCTGAAGCGTGGTGCGGGCGCCGAACAGGACCCGCGAGAAGATGTCGTTGCCGACCTGGTCGGTGCCGAACAGGTGCTCGGCCGAGGGGGGCAGGAGCTTGGCCTCGAAGTTCACCGCGCCGGTGGCGTCCTCGGGGAACGGCGCCACCAGCGGGCCGAAGGCGGCGGTGGCGAGGAACAGGATCACCAGCGCCAAACCCAGCATCGCCGAGATCGAGCGGGAGTAGGTGGCGGCCATCCGGCGCGTCTCGCGAAAGCGCATCGGGCGGCGGGCGGCGGGGGCCTGGACGGCGGCGGCGGCGGAGACGTCGGTCATGGCAGGCGCCCTCAGATCTGGGCCCGCACGCGCGGGTCGAGCGCGGCGTAGAGCAGGTCGATGACCAGGTTGGTCAGCATGAAGGCGGCGCCCAGCGCCAGGGTCACGGCCATGATCGGCTCGAAATCCGAGGAGACGGCGGCCTTGGCGGCGTAGAGGCCCACGCCGGGGAAGTCGAAGACCCCCTCGACCAGCACGGTCCCCCCCAGCATCCAGCCGAAGCGCAGGCCGATCATCGCCAGCGTCGGCAGGATCGCGTTCTTCAGCGCATAGGCCCCGATGATCCGCCCCGGCCCGATGCCCTGGGCGCGGGCGTTGACCACGTAGTCGCGGCCCAGCACCTCCAGCATCTCGGCCCGGTTCACCCGGATGATCGCCGCCAGCGCCGGCAGCGACAGCGCCAGCGCCGGCAGCAGCATGTGGCGCAGCGCCTCGGCGAAGGTGTCGAGGCGGCCGGCCAGCAGCGCGTCGACGGTGTACATCCCCGTCACGGTCGGCGGCACGTCGGAGAAGACGCCCAGCCGCCCCCCCAGCGGGAACAGGTCCAGCTCCAGCGCCAGATACCATTGCAGCATCAGCCCCAGCCAGAACATCGGCAGCGCCACGCCCGAGACGGCGATCAGCCGGATCAGGTGGTCGGAGGCCTTGTTCTGCTTGACCGCCGCGGCGACGCCGAGCGGGATGCCGAACACGATCGCCAGCGTGATCGCGAACAGCACCAGCTCGACCGTCGCGGGCAGGAAGGTCGCCATGTCCTCGGCCACCGGGCGGCCGGTGTAGACCGAGGTCCCCAGGTCGCCGGTCAGCAGGTCGGCGACGTAATAGGCGAAGCGCAGCGGCAGGGGCTGGTCCAGCCCCCGCTCGACGCGGATCCGCTCGACCATCTCCTGCGTCGCGTCGGGACCGGCGGCGAGGCGCGCAGGATCGCCGGGGGCGATGTTGGCGACCGTGAAGGTCACCACGGCCAGTCCCAGCAGCATCAGCGCCGTCAGCGCCAGGCGCTTGAGGATCAGTCGGCTCATCTGGGCTTCGGCTCCGGGACGGTCGGGGAAAGGGAAGGGGCGGCGGGGCAGGGAGGGGGCCCCGCCGCCCGCGGGGCGAAGCGGCAGGCGTCCGGGGGACGCGCCGCTTCGCCGATCAGGCGCCGGAGGGGGGGCTTACGGCGCCTGGATGTGCAGCGGGTAGAGGTCCACCTCGCCGGTCATGCGGATCGGGCTGTCGACATAGCCCTTCACCCAGTCGCGATGCGCGAAGGCGCGGTTGCGCATCATCCCGAAGACCTCGGGCTGAAGCTCCATGATCCTGGCCTGGATCGCGGCGTAGATCGGCTCGCGCTCGGACCACTCCGACAGGCTGCGGGCCTCCATGATCATCGCGTTGAGCTCCTCGTCGTCGAGGAAGTGCGAGCCGTAGTATTTCCCGTGGGAGTTGGGGTGATACTGGATCGCCACCGCGTCGGGGTCGGTCGAGACCGGGGTCGCGAAGATGCACATCAGGTCGGGCGACTGCGCGGGATCGGCGGCGCGGGCGACCATGTTGGGCCAGGTCAGGGGGACCATCTCCAGTTCGATGTTCAGCGCCTTGAGGCTGTCGAGGAGCGCGAGGCCCATCTGGCGCTGCTGCTCCAGCCCCTGGACGTAGACGAACTCGAGCGTGATGCCGCCCTCGGGCCAGGCCGACTTGGCGAGGTATTCCTTGGCCTTGGCCAGGTCCTGACGGGGCATGTCGGAGAGGTCGACATGGCCGCGGATCGCGTCGGTGAAGGGCGAGGTCTGCAGCTTGGCCTGGCCGTTGTAGATCTTGATCAGGCTGTCGTAGTCGAACGCATAGGCCACGGCCTTGCGCAGGTTGACGTCCGACATGTGCTCGCCCTGGGTATTCATCTTGAACCCGAAGGAGGTGAGCGCGGGGGTCGAGGTGATCTCGATCTCCTTCCTGGCGCCGACGGCCTCGAGCTCCTCGGGCGTCAGGTCGGTCACCAGGTCCGCCTCGCCCTTGAGCAGGGAGGCGCGCTGGGAGGAGCTCTCGCGGATCAGGCGGTAGATGATCCCGCCCATCGCGTCGTCCTCATAGGGGAAGCCCTTCCAGTAGTCGGGGTTGCGCTTCAGCCAGTAGGCCGTGCCCTGGTCGAACTTCTCCAGCGTGTAGGGGCCCGAGCCCGCCTCGTTGGTCGCCAGCCACGCCTTGCCGAAGTCGCCGTCGACGGTGTTGGCCTCGACCTGGGCGGGGTTCACCACGAACCACCAGGGCAGGAACGACAGGAACGGCGCGTAGGGGCGGTCCAGCGTGAACTCGACCGTGTGGGCGTCCACGGCCTTGATGTTCCCGGGCTGCAGCACGTCCGAGAGCATCCAGGCGACGCCCTCGTTCATCTCCAGCACGCGCTGGTAGGAATAGACCACCGCCTCGGCGGTCACCGGGTCGCCGTTGTGGAAGGCGGCGGTCTGGGCGAGGTGGAAGGTCCAGGTCAGGCCGTCCTCCGAGGTCTCCCAGCTTTCGGCGAGCCAGGGCTTCACCTGCGGGGGATCGCCCTCGTATTTCACCAGCCCGTCGTAGAGCGCCTGGGTCATCATCCGGATGGCGTAGTCGTAGGACTGGCCGGGATCGACGTGGGAGACGGCCTGCCGGCCCCCGATCACCATCCAGAACTTGCCGTCGACCTTCTCGACCGCGGTCGCGGGCGACACGGCGGCGACGGCGGCGGCGAGCGCCAGCGCCGCCGCGGCGGCGCGTCCGCCTTTCAGGGCCTTCCACATCACGTCTCGAATCCTTCCTGTCGGGGGGCGCAGGGTCCGCGGACGGGGTGGGTCCCCCGCGTCCCTGCGCCTTTTGCGGGCGTCCGCTCCGTCCGCAACGACGGGCCGGGCGCCGGGAGCTTCGGCGGGAGCATTCAAGGCAGATGCGTGACAGCAGGAAAACTAGCCATTCCTGATGCACGGTATTCGCCGGGCCTATGAAAGGTCCGGACCGGCGCCCGGATTTCAGGCGCACCCCGCCTCGCAGGCCTGCGGATGAGGCGGATTCACGCCCTCCCGCGCCGGACGCCCCGGCGACTCCGCCCAAATCATAGGCTGGACGGATGACCGGCATCGGTCATCGCTATTTGCGCGGACAAGGGTGGAGAGGTCTTTTTCGGGAAGCGACGCGCCCCGACCGCCCCGTTTCCGGCGGCGGCGCCCTGCCGACACCCTGTCGTCGATCCCGGAGGACCCCGCCCGATGAGCACGCTTGCGCGACGCAGCCCCAGCCAGACCCACAGGGCGCTGACGGCCGACGACATGGAGGCGCTGGCCATCGGCGCCTGGATCCTGGGCACCGGCGGCGGCGGCGATCCGTATCACAAGCTCCTCAACATGCGGCAGCTCTATGCCGAGGGCCGCTCGGTCGAGCTGATCGACCCGATGGCGCTGCCCGACGACGCGCTGGTCGCGGTGCTGTCGAACATGGGCGCCCCCCTCGTGGGGCAGGAGCGTCTGGCGGACCCCGACTTCGCCGTGAAGCCCCTGCGGATGATGGAGGAGCACCTGGGCCGCAAGTTCGACGCGGTGATGGCGCTCGAGATCGGCGGCGGCAACGGCGTGCATCCGATGATGGTCGCCGCGATGACCGGCTACCCGGTGGTCGACGCCGACACCATGGGCCGCGCCTATCCGGAGGCGCAGATGACCTCGGTCGCCGTAGCCGGCCTGCGCTGCTACCCGCTGACCATGGCCGACATCCGCGACAACGAGATCATCTTCCCGCGCGCCGCCTCCTGGCGGTGGATGGAGCGGATTTCCCGGAAAGCCTGCACCGAGATCGGCTCGGTGGCCGCCACCTGCAAGGCCCCGCGCACCGGGGCGGAGGTGAAGCAGCACGGCATCCTCTACTCGGTCTCCAAGGCCATCGACCTCGGCCGCAAGGTGGCCCAGGCCCGCCGCGCCCACGCCGACCCCATCGAGGCGGTGCTGGAGGCCGGCCACGGCAAGCTGATCTTCACCGGCAAGATCACCGACGTCGAGCGCCGCGCGACCGAGGGGTTTCTCCGCGGCAAGGCGAAGCTGGAGGGGCTGGGGCCGGATGCCGGCGCCGACATGGTGGTCCACTTCCAGAACGAGTTCTCGGTCGCCTTCAAGGGTGACGAGCCGGTGGTGATGACCCCCGACCTGATCTGCCTGCTCGACACCGTCTCGGGCGAGGGCATCGGCACCGACGTGATCCGCTTCGGGCAGCGGGTCTCGGTGCTGGCCCTGCCGGCGCCGGAGGTGTTCCTGTCCGAGGCCGGCCTCTCCGCCGTGGGCCCGAAGGCCTTCGGCTTCGACATCCCGTTCAAGTCCGTCTTCGAAGGAGCTTCGGCGTGAGCACCCCCATGAAGCGCATCGGCATCGACGTCGGCGGCACCAACACCGACGCGGCCCTCCTCGACGGATCGAAGGTGCTGGCGGCGGTGAAGACCTTCACCACCGCCGACGTCACCTCCGGCGTGCGCGCCGCGCTCAAGGAGTTGGTCGAGAAGGCCGGTCCCGCGGCCGAGGGGGTCTCGGCGGTGATGATCGGGACCACCCACTACACCAACGCGGTGGTGGAGCGGCGCAACCTCGGGCGCGCCGCGGCGATCCGGGTCTCGCTGCCCGCCTCCGCCTCGCTGAAACCGTTCTGCGACTGGCCGGCGGACCTCGCCGCCCAGGTGGTCGGCGGCGTGCATCTGGTGCATGGCGGCCACGAATACGACGGCCGCGAGCTGGTCCCCATGGACGAGGCCGAGGTCGCCGCCGCCGCCCGCGCCATCCGGGCCGAGGGCGTCAACGCGGTCGCCATCTCCGCCACCTTCTCCCCCCTCACCGCGGCCTGCGAGGAGCGCGCGGCCGAGATCGTGCGCAACGAGCATCCCGACTGCCACGTCACCCTCTCCTCCGCGCTGGGCCGCATCGGCCTGCTGGAGCGGGAGAACGTGGCGCTGATGAACGCCTCGCTGATCGACCTGGCGCGCGAGACCACCCAGGCCTTCGTCGATGCGGTCGCGGCCTCGGGGCTCAACGCGCGGCTCTACATCACCCAGAACGACGGCACCGTGGCGCTGGCCGAGGCGGCGCGCGAATACCCGGTGTTCTCCTTCGCCTCCGGCCCCACCAATTCCATGCGCGGCGCGGCTCTGCTGGCGGGGATCGAGAACGCCATGGTCTGCGACGTGGGCGGCACCACCGCCGACATCGGCTGCCTGGTCAACGGGTTCCCGAGGGAGGCCAACAACGTGGTCGAGGTGGGCGGCGTGCGCACCCTGTTCCGCATGCCCGACCTGCTCTCCATCGCGGTCGGCGGCGGCACCATCATCGGCCGGGACCCGATCACCGTCGGCCCCCGCTCGGTCGGCTACCGGCTGGGGCAGGAGGCGCTGGTCTTCGGCGGTTCCACGGTGACCTCGACCGACATCGCGGTCGCCTCGGGCCTGATCGAACTGGGCGACCGATCGAAGGTGGCGCATCTGGACCCGGCCTTCGTGAAGGCGGCCCTCGCCAAGATCCATGAAAACGTGGCCGAGAGCGTCGACCGCATGAAGACCGACGCGACCGAGGTGCCGCTTCTGGCCGTCGGCGGCGGCGCGATGCTGATCCCCGACCGCATCCCCGGCATCTCCGAGGTGGTCCACGTCGAGCATTCCAACGTCGCCAACGCGGTGGGAGCGGCCATCGCCCAGATCTCCGGCGAGACAGACCGCATCTACCGCGACGTGGAGCGCGACGAGGCCATCGCCATGGCCCGCGCGGAAGCCGTCGAGAGCGCGGCCCGCGCCGGCGCCGACCCGGCCACGATCAAGGTGATCGACGTCGAGGACCTGCCGCTCTCCTACCTCCCCGGCAAGGCGATCCGCACCCGCGTGCGCGTGGTCGGCGAGGCCGCAGCCCTTGCCCCCGAGGCCGCCGAATGAGCGCGGTGGACCTCGGGCCCCGGGCCGGCGCCGGGGCGGGGGCGCAAGCCTCCGCCGCTCCCCTCATCGGGCTGCTGGTGGTGGGCAAGGCGCCCCGCCCGACGCTGCTGGCCGAGATCGCCCGGGTGACGCGGGGGGCCGAGCTGCGCATGCTCGGCGCCCTCGACCACCTCACGGACGAGGAGGTGCGCGCCCATCCGCCGACCTCCGACGCCGACACGCTGTTCACGACGCTGCCGGACGGGTCGACCACGCTGGTCTCCAAGGCCGTGGTGACCGAGGGCATGAGGGCGCGTCTGGCGGACCTGTCGGCGATGGGCGCGGCGGCGGCCGTGGTCTGCTGCACCGGCAAGTTCGCGGGGCTGGCGGCGCCGGGCGTGCACTTCGCCTCCGACCTGCTGGCCGGGGCCGTCTCCGCCTGCCTGCCGCAGGGCGGGCGTCTGGGCGTCTTCATCCCCTCGCCCGCGCAGGCCGCCAACGCGGTTTCCCGCTGGGCGGCGAGCGGGGTGGAGGCGGTGGCGATCCCCCTCTCCCCCGACGCGGGCGCCGAGACCATCGAGGCCGCCGCCCGCGCCATGGCGGCCGAGGGGCCCGACCTCGTGGCGATGGACTGCATCAGCTACACCCACGCCGCGCGCGCCCGCGCCGCGGCCATCCACGGCGCGCCGACCTTGCTCGCCGCCTCCGTCGCCGGCCGCTTCGCCGCCGAGCTCGCCGGCGCCTGAGCGCGGAGGGGCCGCCGTGCCGGGCGCCCCTCCGCCTCATCTGCCCCGCCCGTCCGCCTCCTCCCCCGCGCCCCTCCACCCCGGGCGCCGGAAGCGGACGGGCGCGGCCCCTCCCCGAAACACGCGGCCCGAGCCTCCGGGGCCGCCCAGGGGTCTCCCGCGGCCCGCCACAGGACCCGGCGACCGAGCCTCCGGGGGCGCCCCGGGCCTGACCCGGGGCCTCTCGCGGCCCGCCACGGGACCCGGCGGCCGAACCTCCGGGGGCGCCCCGGGCCTGACCCGGGGCCTCCCGCGGTCCTCCGCGAGCGCCGCGCGGGGCGGGGGCGGCGCCTTCACGCCTCGTAGATCATCTTCCGCGTCATGCCCCCGTCGACCGTCAGCACCTGGCCGGTGACGAAGCCGGCGTCGGCGAGGTAGAGCACCGCCTCGGCGATGTCCTCCGGGCGGCCCACGCGACCTGCGGGGTGCTGGGTCCGGTCGGCTTCGGAGTGGGCGGGATACGCCTCGTCCTCGGCCGCCTGCAGGTGGCCGGTCTCGATCCAGCCCGGCGCCACCGCGTTGACCCGGATCTCGGGGCCGAGGCTGACGGCGAGCGCATGGGTCAGGGCGACGATGCCGCCCTTGGCCGCCGCATAGGGCTCGGTGTCCGCCTCGGACTGGAAGGCGCGGGTGGAGGCCATCGAGACCACCGAGCCGCCCCGCGCCCGCAGCGCCGGGATCGCCGCGCGGGTGCACAGGAAGACGCTGGTCAGGCCGGCGTCGAGCTGGCGGCGCCATTCGGAAAGGCTCAGCTCCTCCACCGGGATCCGGGGGGCGGAGGCGATGGCGGCGTTGTTGACCAGGAGGTCCAGGCCCTCGGGCGACCATTCGGCGATGCGGGCGAAGGCGGCGAGGACGGCGGCCTCGTCGGCGACGTCCGCCTGAAGGGCGAGGAGGGGGGCGCCGGGGTGGCGGGCGGCCAGCGCCTCGACCATCGCGGCGTCCTTCTCCAGCGCGGCCACCTGCCAGCCTTCGGCCAGCAGGCGGGCGGCGCAGGCGCGGCCGATGCCGCGGCCGGCGCCGGTGATCACGGCGGTTCGGGTCATCTCGGGCTCCTGTCCGGGGCGGGTCCGACTAACCAAGCCCCCGCAGGGCCGGGGTCAAGGGCTGCGGGCCGCCAGCCGCTCCTCCAGCATCCAAAGGCGGTCGTTGCCCCAGAACAGTTCGCCCTCGTAGAGGAAGCTGGGGACGCCGAAGACGCCGAGCTCCTCGGCCTCGGCGACGATGCGCGCCTGCTCCTCGCGCCCCGGGCCCTCGGCATAGGCGCGGAAGGCGGCGACGTCGCCGCCCTGGGCCGCGATCTCGGCGCAGATGTCGTCGGGGGAGTCGACGTCGAGGTCGTGGCGCCAGAATTTCTCGAACACCGCCGGGTGATAGCCCTCGAAGATCCCGTGGGCCTGCGCGAACAGCATCCCCGCGTTCGACCAGTAGCCGTCGTAGATCTTCCGCGGCCCCTTCAGCGTCAGGCCCTGCAGGTTGGCGTAGCGGCGCGCGTCCATGTAGGCGTAGCGGACCTTGCGCCAGAAATGGGGGGTGCGGGCCTCGACCGAGCCCATGAACTCGGCGATGCGCAGGGTGTAGGGGCGCCACTCCAGCGCCACCCCGCAGCGCGCCGCCATCTGCAGCGTGGGGGCCAGCGCCACGTAGGCGTAAGGGCTCTTGTAGTCGGTGTAGCAGCGCACGACGGGGCGGCTCATCGCGCGGCCCCCTTCGCTCGATCGGTCATGGCGTCCTCCCCGGCCCGGCGTCTTCGCGCCGTGGCTCCTGCGGTCCGCGCAGCCTGCCGGGCGCGGGCCCGGATGGCAACGGCATCGTAAGCGGGCCTTGCAATCGGCGCCCGCCTCGACGGAAACTGCGCGCAAAGCCGGCCCCGGGACGCCCGGGGGCCGAACACGTCGCCGCCAACGGCGAGATCGGGAGGAGAACCGAATGACCACCGCGACCGGCGGAAGCCCCCAGTCCTACGACGCCATCGTGATCGGCGCAGGATTCGCGGGCCTCTACCAGCTTCACCTGCTGCGCGATCGCCTGGGCCTCAAGACCCGCGTGCTGGAGACCGCCGACGGCGTCGGCGGCACCTGGTACTGGAACCGCTATCCCGGAGCGCGCTGCGACTCGGAAAGCCATTCCTACCGCTACTTCTTCTCGAAGGAGCTGCACGAGAGCTGGGATTATTCCGAGCGCTACCCCGGCCAGGAGGAGATCCGCGCCTACCTCGAGCACGTCGCCGACAAGCTGGCCCTGCGCCCGGACATCCAGCTGGAGACGAAGGTCACGGCCGCCGCCTGGGACGAGGCCTCGGGCCGCTGGACCGTGACCACCGAGGCGGGCGAGCGCTTCACCTGCCAGTGGCTGATCACCGCCGTGGGCTGCCTGAGCTCGGCCAACGTGCCGAACATCCCGGGGCTGGAGACCTTCAAGGGCGAGTGGCGCCACACCGGCCGCTGGCCGCACGAGGGCGTGGATTTCTCGGGCAAGCGCGTGGGGCAGGTGGGCACCGGCTCGACCGGCATCCAGGCGGTTCCGGTGATCGCCGAGACGGCCGGAAGCCTCACCGTCTTCCAGCGCACCGCCAACTACTCGGTCCCCGCCCGCAACGGTCCCCTGAACGCGCAGCGCAAGCAGGAGTGGCGCGACAACTTCGAGGAGGTGCGCAAGCTGGTGCAGTCCACGCCCAACGCGCACCCGTTCCGGATCTCGACCGACAAGGCGCTGGACCAGGACGAGGCGACCCGGCTCGAGCGCTACCAGAAGGCCTGGGACGTGGGCGGCCTGCGCTTCCGCGCGGTGTTCCACGACCTGCTGCTGAGCAAGGAGGCGAACGACACCGCCGCCGAGTTCCTCAAGGGCAAGATCCGCGAGATCGTGAAGGACCCCGAGACGGCGCGGATCCTCTCGGACATCGACCACCCCTACGCGGCCAAGCGGCCGCCGATCGACACCAACTATTTCGACACCTTCAACAAGGACCACGTCTGCGTCGTCGACGTGCGGGCCGATCCGATCAAGCGGATCGTGCCGGAGGGGATCGAGCTGGAATCGGGCAAGGTCCACGAGCTCGACGTGATCGTCTTCGCCACCGGCTTCGACGCGATGACCGGGCCGCTGCTGTCCATCGACTTCCAGGGCGTGGGCGGGCGGAGGCTGCGCGACGACTGGGCGGCGGGGCCGAAGACCTGGGTGGGCGTGGCGATCCCGGGTTATCCCAACCTGTTCACGGTGACCGGGCCGGGGAGCCCCTCGGTGCTCGCCAACATGATCGTGCCCATCGAGCAGCATGTGGAATGGGTCGCCGACTGCATCGAGACGATGCGGCGCGAGGACGTGGAGCGCATCGAGGCGACCCCCGCGGCGGCCGAGGCCTGGATGTCCCATGTCGCCGACGCCGCCAACGCCACCCTGCTGCCGCAGGCCGGGCACAGCTGGTACCTGGGCGCGAACGTGCCGGGCAAGCCGCGGGTGTTCATGCCCTATGCCGGCGGCATGGTGCGCTTCCGCCAGATCTGCGACGCGGTCGCGGCGCGCGGCTACGAGGGCTTCGCGATGGATGCGCCCGCCGATCCCGCGGCGGCGCCGCCGCCGGTGCTGGCCGAGATGACCGGCCCCGACGCGCCGCCGCTGCCGGGGTATCCGGCAGGCGCGCGGACCTCGCTGGTCGAGGCGCCGGGGGTCTGAGCCTGCGTTCCCCGACGCTCCGCCGCGCCTGAGGGGGCGGCGGCGCGGGACCTCCCGGGCCTGCGCCGGGGTCGCCCCGCGGGCGCCCCGGGTCAGGCCCGGGGCGCCCGCGGGGCGGGGCGAGCGCCCGCATTTCCAAGGGGGGAGATCCCCGGATCCCCGCGCCGGAGGGCTCTCCGGCGCGGGGTTCGGCGTGGCCGGGCGGGGGTGCGGCGGGCCGTCGCATGAATCCTTGACGGCGCACCGGACGGTTGGTCAGGATGGCGAAAGACCGGCTCGCGGAACGGGTTCCGCGGGCACGGTCGGCCAGGGCGCGCGCCAACGACGCGCCCGGCGCATGGGAGGAAATGCGAACATGACTCGAATCAACGGACCGACTCCGTCTCGTCGCCAGGTGCTGGCGGCGGTCGGCGCCGCGACCGCCGTCTCGGCGCTGGGCGCGCCCTTCGTGGCCCGCGGCCAGGGCGCCAAGATCCGCGTCGGCATGCCCACCATCCTCAGCGGCCGCGTCGCCATCCTGGG
>CAXGVP010000016.1:0-16740 GCA_964013055.1 uncultured Albimonas sp. | reverse complement strand
TGCAAGTCTTCGTCGGTACGAACCCGCGTATTGCCCGCCGCGGGGCCCGAGAGGGCGGTGCGCGCCGGCAGCCGCCGCGCGACCTCGGTCGACATCACGCCGCCGTTCGACTGCACGATGTGGAATTTTCCGGCGAAGTCCTCGGACGCCAGCGCGCCTTCCAGCTTCGCGAGATACGATCCCACGCCGGGCTGGAGGTAGGCGTTCAGGGCCGTCGTGGAGGTCCGCTCGAACTCCCGGATCTCGGGGAGGATGGCGGAGGATCGCTCGACATGCTCGTTCGGCCAGACCTCGCGGGCGGCCTCGATGGCGGCGATCTCGTTGGCGGGGTTGGCGTAGGCGTTCATGAATACGATGGCCAGCGCCTCGGCGCCCTTGTCGAGCAGGGCGCGGGCGGCGGCCTTCACCGCCTCGGCGTCCACCGCCTCGCGGATCTCGCCCGAGGCCAGCACCCGCTCGCCGACCTCCATGCGGAAGTCGCGCTCGACCACGGGGATGAAGTCGCCGGTCAGGCCCCAGGTGGCGCGGCGGTCGCGGCGGCGCATCTCCAGCACGTCGCGAAACCCGCGGGTGGTGATCAGGCCCACCCGGGCGCCCTTGCGCTCGAGCAGCGCGTTGGTGCCCACGGTGGTGCCGTGCACGATGCTGTCGAGGTCCGCGAGCGCCCCGAAGCCCTTGAGGCCCTCGAGGAAGCCCACGGCCTCGTCGCCGCGGTTCGAGGGAACCTTGCCGGTGCGGAATTCGCGTTTCGCCTCGTCGAAGTAGAACAGGTCGGTGAAGGTGCCGCCGACGTCGACGCCGACGATGGTGCCGACGCGGGGGGTGGAGGGGGTATCGGTCACGGGATGCGCCTTGTTCACGCCGCGGCTCCGGCGCGCAGTTCCTGGGTGGCGGAGGCGTCGACCTCGCCGGTCTCGGTCAGCGCCACGCCGTAGTCGGCGCGCGCCTGCTCACGGCTGACGAAGCCGAGCGCCACGTCGCGGGCGACGGCCTTGGGGTCGCGCGCGAAGGGCTCCCCCCAGCCGCCGCCGCCGGGGGTCTCGAGCCGCACGCGACGGCCGGCCTTCAGGCGCAGGTCGGTGATCTTGGAGACCATGGGCGGGGATTTTTCCCCGTCATCCGTCTGCCAGAAGAAGGCGTTGACCTCCGCGGGCTTGCCCCCCGCCACGCCGAAGGGCGGGGCCTTGCCGCGCTCCCCCAGGAGCGAGACGTCGGCGTCGGTCAGAAGCTCCACCTCGTAGACGGCGCCCACGCCGCCGCGATGCTCGCCTGGCCCCGCGGAGCCGTCGCGCAGCGCCCATTGGGTGAAGCAGACCGGATAGGCGGCCTCCAGGATCTCCACCGGCGGGATGGTCGCGGTGGAGATCGGGTTGTTGGCGTGGTTCAGACCGTCCGAGGCGGGGGAGCCGCCGAGGCCGCCGCCGAAGAACGAGAACATCACCCAGCGCGAGCCATCCTGCCGGTGGCCGGCGATGGAAAGCGCGTTGATCGTCCCGAACGGCCCGCCGAGCGCCCGGTCCGGATCCGCCTGCGCCAGCGCCCCGAAGACCACGCCGATCAGGCGCAGGATGGTCTCGGTATAGCCCGCCACGGGCTTGGGCGCATTGGCGCCGAGGATCGAGCCGTCGACGATGTCGAAACTGATCGGCCGCAGGCAGCCGGCGTTGGCCGGCACGTCCGGGAAGACGTGCTTGAGGGCCACGTAGCAGGCCGCCACGGCGGTCGAGCGCGAGATGTTGATCGGGCCCTGACAGGCCGGCGAGGATCTTGAAAAATCCAGCCGCATCGTCTCGCCGGAGATCGTGGCGTCCAGCGCCACGGTCAGCGGCACGTCGGTGATGCCGTCGTTGTCCAGCACATCCTCGAACGAATAGACCCCGTCCGGGATCTTGGCGATCGAGGCGCGCATCAGCGCCTCGGCCCGGTCGGAGAACGCCTCGAAGGCGGTGGCGATGACGGCATCGCCGTATTCGTCCAGCAGCGCCCGCAGCCGCTTCTCGCCGAGATCCAGCGCGTTGAGCTGGGCGTTCAGGTCGCCCCAGTTCGACATCGGCAGGCGGGAGTTCGCCTCCAGCATCGCGATGATGTCGGTCTGCAGCTCGCCCTTGCGATAGAGTTTTACAGGGGGGAAGCGGACCCCCTCCTGGAAGCTCTCGACGGCTTTCGGGTTGTAGCCGCCCGGCACGTTGCCGCCGATGTCGAGCCAGTGGCCGACGGAGGCCATCCAGGCGAACAGCGCGCCGTCCCGGAAGATCGGCCGCACCAGCCGGAAATCGTTGAGGTGGGTGCCGCCGTCATAGGGGTCGTTGAAGATGAAGACGTCGCCCTCGGCGAGGCCGCCCTCCTTCTCCACCTTCGCGATCACCGCGCGCACGGCGAACGCCATGGCGCCCACGAAGATCGGCAGCCCGTTCGCCCCCTGCACCAGGGTGTCGCCGGTGATGGGGTCGTAGATGCCGTGGCAGGCGTCCTTGGCCTCGGCGATGGTGGGGTTGAAGGCGGAGCGGTAGAGGGTCGCGTCCATCTCGTCCACGATCTGCTCCAGCCGCCCCTTCAGGACGGCGAGCGTGACCGGGTCGAGGGTCCTTGCAGCGGCGTCGGTCACGCTTTGGTCTCCTCGGAGTTGTCGGCCTGGGCGGCCATGGCCTCGTAGGCCTCGCCGCGGGTCAGCATGTCGGGGGTGCCGATGACGGCGTTGAGCGCGTCGAAATCGAACATCCGCTCGCGGAACGGCTGGTTGGAGCCGTGGGCGGCGAGCGAGCCGTAGTAGTCGATCATCGTCTTGCCCACCGCGCGCACCACGCCCCCGGGAAAGATGGCGATGGAGAAGCCGATCTCGCCCAGCTCCTGCGCCGACGAGATCGGGGTCTGGCCACCCTCGACCATGTTCGCCAGCAGCGGGGCCTTCGCGCCCAGCGCGGCGACGATGGCCTCCAGTTCCTCGCGGGACTTCGGCGCCTCGACGAACAGCACGTCGGCGCCCGCCTCGGCATAGCGCGCCGCACGGTCGATGGCGGCGTCGAGCCCCTCCACCGCGCGGGCGTCGGTGCGCGCGACGATCAGGGTTTCCGAGGACACGCGGCTGTCCACCGCCGCCTTGATCTTGGAGATCATCTCGCCGGCGCTGGTGACGGACTTGTCGCGCAGGTGGCCGCAGCGTTTCGGGGTCGTCTGGTCCTCGAGCTGGATGGCCGTGGCGCCGGCGCGCTCGAACAGGCGCACGGTGCGCTCGACGTTCATGGCGTTGCCGTAGCCGGTGTCCGCGTCCACGATCATCGGGATCGAGACGCGGTCGCGCACCAGCCCGATCACCTCGGCCACCTCGTTCATCGAGACCAGCCCGATGTCCGCCCGACCCAGCCGCGTGTAGGCGATGCCGGCGCCCGAGAGGTAGATCGCCTCGAAGCCTGCGGCCTGCGCGATCGAGGCGGAGAGCGCGTCGTAGACCCCGGGCGCCACGACGGCGCCGGACTGCTGGAGACGGTCCCTGAGGCTCATGCGTTGGTTCCTCTTGCTCGCCGCATCGCGGACGCCCCGCGGCGGCGTGTTTCGCGTGGGCCCGCGCGGGGCCCCGCAGGCGGGCGGGCGCTGCGGCCCGCCCTGCCCATCAGACTTGGCGCGTCAAAGACCCAGGTAGGCCCGCTTCAGTTCCGGATCGTCGCGCAGGGTCTCGGCCGCGCCGGAGAGGACCACGTGGCCGTTCTCCAGGATGTAGGCGCGCGAGGCGACGTCGAGCGACTGCACCACGTTCTGCTCGACCAGCATGATCGGCAGGCCGTCGCGCGCGAGCTGCTCGATCAGGCCGAACATCTCCTCGACCAGCAGGGGCGAGAGGCCGAGCGAGGGCTCGTCCAGGATCAGGAGCTTCGGCTCGCTCATCAGGCCGCGGCCGATGGCCAGCATCTGCTGCTCGCCGCCCGAGAGCGTGCCGGCGGCCTGCTTGATGCGCTCCTTCAGGCGCGGGAAGGTGGCGAACACGCGGTCGATGTTGGTGTTGCGCCCGGTCTTCGAGCGGCGGTAGCCGCCCAGCACCAGGTTCTCCAGCACCGTGAGGTTCGGGAAGATCTTGCGGCCCTCGGGCACATGCACCAGCCCCGCCGAGACCACCTCGGAGGGCTTGCGCCCGTGGATCGGCCGGCCCTCGAACAGGACCTCTCCCGACCAGGGCTTCACCAGGCCAGAGAGGGTCATGTTCAGCGTGGTCTTGCCCACGCCGTTGGAGCCGAGCACGGCGACGACCTCGCCCTGCCCCACGTTCAGGTTCAGGCCGCGCAGCACCTCGGTGCCGCCATAGCCGGCGCGCAGATCGCGGACCTCAAGCATTGGCGGCGCCTCCGGTCTGGGCCGCGGCCTGCATCCGCGCGGCGGCGCCGTGGCCGAGGTAGGCCTCGACCACCTGCGGGTTGCGCGAGACCTCGATGGGCGGGCCCTCGGCGATCATGCGGCCTTGCGCGAGGACATAGACGTGTTCGCACAGGTTCATGACGGCCTGCATGATGTGCTCGATCATCAGGATGGTGACGCCCTCGTCGCGGATCGCCCGGATCACCGGCAGGATGTCCCGGATCTCCGAGGGGTTGAGGCCGGCCAGAACCTCGTCCAGCAGCAGCAGCTTCGGCTGGGTCGCCAGCGCGCGCGCCAGCTCCAGCCGTTTGCGCCCGGCCACCGTCAGGCCGGCGGCGGCGCGGTCGAGGTCTTTGGTCAGGCCCACCCGGCGGCCGATGGCCTCGGCGCGCGCCATGGCCTCGGCGCGGGAGGGGTGGTGAAGGTGGGCGCCGACCGCGATGTTCTCCCGCACCGTGAGGCCCGCGAAGGGCTGCACGATCTGGAAGGTGCGGGCCATGCCCCGGCGGGCGCGCAGGTGCGGGGCCTCGGACGTGATGTCCTCGCCCGCGAAGGTCACGGTCCCGGCGTCGGGGGTCAGGAAGCCGGCCGCCATGGCGAAGAGCGTGGTCTTGCCCGCGCCGTTGGGGCCGATCAGCCCGGTGATTTTTCCAGCAGGCGCGACCAGGGAGGCGTCGTCCACCGCCACCAGCCCGGAGAAACGCTTGGTCAGTCCGTCGACGGTCAGCATCACGCGCCCTCCTCGGAACGCAGCGCGGTCTCGCCCCTGGGGCGTCGACGGCCGGTGATCCGCTCGCGCAGGCTCATCAGGCCGCCGGGGACGAAGGCCACGGTCAGGATCAGGATCGCGCCGAAGACCAGCAGGTCCACGCCCGGCACGCCGCCCGAGACCATCTTGGTGATCTCGCCCAGCCCCAGAAGGGCCATGGCGCCGATCAGCGGGCCGAACATGGTGCCCAGCCCCCCGACGATCGCCGCGAACAGCGCCTCGATCGAGATCCAGGCCCCGTAGGCCACATGGGCGTCCACGAAGAGGTAGTTCTGCGCATAGAGAACGCCGGCCAGCGCCGTGCACCCGGCCGAGAGCGTGATCGCCCCCATCTTCACCCGGAACACGTCGACGCCAAGCGCCTGGGCCGCCTGCTCGTTCTCGCGGATCGCGATCAGGTAGGCGCCGAAGCGCGAGCGCTCCAGCCAGCGGGTCAGCGCCAGCGCCGCGCCGACGAAGAGGATCGCGATCAGGGCGAAATACCGCCGGTCGTCGAACTGCAGGTTCAGAAACCCGTAGTCGAGCGGCAGCAGGATCCCCGCCGCGCCCCCGGTCAGGGGCGAGGAGTTCGACGCGATGCGCAGCACCTCGGCGAAGGCCAGCGTGATCAGCGCGAAATAGGAGCCCTTGAGCCCCGAGCGGAAGCTGAGGAACCCGATCCCGGCCCCCACCGCCGCGCCCACCAGCACGCCGGCGGCCAGCCCGATCCAGGCGTTGATCCCCAGCGAGGTCTGCAGGATCAGCGTCGTGTAGGCGCCGGTCCCGAAGAAGGCCGCATGCCCGAAGGAGGCGAGCCCCCCGAACCCGCCCAGGATGTTCCAGCCCTGGGCCGCCAGCGAGATGATCATCATGAAGATCAGCAGGTTCAGCAGCGTCCCCGACAGGCCCGAGAAGGCCAGCCCAGCCAGGACGAGAACCGCGATCAGCGGCAGGAGAAGGTCGCGGGCGCTCACTGGCGGGCTCCGAACAGGCCGGTCGGGCGGAACAGCAGGACCAGGATGAAGATCAGGAAGATGCCGATCTGGCCGAGGCTGTCGCCCAGGAACAGCGAGCAGGCGGCCTCGACCACCCCGATCAGCAGCCCGCCGACCAGCGCGCCGACGATCGAGCCCATGCCCCCCAGCACCACGATGGTGAAGGCGACCAGCACGAAGGCGCCCCCGGTGGTCGGCGAGACGTAGAACACCGGCATCAGCAGCGCCGCCGCGACGGCCAGGCAGGCGCAGCCCAGCGCGAAGGTGACGGCGTAGACGTGGGAGACCTCGATCCCGACCAGGGCCGCGCCCAGCTTCTCCTTGGCCACCGCGCGGATGGCGCGGCCGGTGTCCGTCCGCTCCAGGATCGCCCAGAGGACCAGCGCCGAGAGCAGCGCCACGAACAGCCCCACCACCCGCGGGAAGGACAGCAGCAGCGGACCCAGCTCGACCACCTGGAAGGCATAGTCGGTGTCGATGGTCCGCGTGTCCGAGCGGAAGCCCGCCAGCAGCCCGTTCTCGATGATGATCGACAGCCCCAGCGTGACCAGCAGGATCGAGTTGTCCGACCCGTGCGAGGCCGGTCCGATGATGAAGCGCTGGGCGGCGTAGCCGATGGCGAACATCGCCGGCGCCATGATCAGGATCGACAGATAGGGGTCCACGCCCAGGTGCTCGGCCAGCAGCCAGACGCCGAACATGGCGACCGTCAGCAGCGCGCCGTGGGCGAAGTTCACGATATGAAGCACGCCGTAGATCAGCGTCAGGCCCAGCGCGATCAGCGCGTAGACCGCGCCGAGCATCAGACCGTTCAGCAGAGCCTCGGCGACGATGAGGGGCGAATACATGGGCGCTCGCGTCGGAGGGTGTCGGGACCGGCTCTCGGGCCGGCGCGGCGGGGCCCCCGGCCGGGGGGGCGTCGCGCGCGGCCCCCGGTGCGGGGACACGCGGCGCGAAGGCGCCCTCGCTCGATCGAGGGCTCGGCCGACGCGCGGGCGGGGACCCGCGCGCCGGCCTGTTCCGGAGCCGCGCGGCAAGCGGCGCCGGACGCGATCAGGTCAGCCGTTGACCGGGAACACCGGCGTCGACTGGGCGAACTGGTCGGGATAGATCACGTTGATCTTGCCGTCCTGCACCTGGGTGTTCAGCGGCAGGGCGTTCACGTTCTGCCCGTCCTCGCCGAACCTGGTCGAGCCGTAGGGCATCACGCCCGAGCCGAACTCGGCGGTCTTCAGCGCTTCGGTCACCGCGGCGCGGTCGGCGGCGCCGGCCGTCTCGATCGCCTCGGCCAGCACCTTGATGACCGAGTAGTTGATCGGCGTGTTGTAGGCGTAGTGCTTGCCCTGCGCCTCGACCTCGGCCTTCAGCTCGGCGTCGGTGGGGTTGGAGGGATCGCCCCAGTGGTTGCAGTCGAAGACGCCCTCGGCGGCCTCGGGATACTCGGAGACGAACTGGTAGGAGGACGCCGCGCCGCCGAACACCGCGTAGACGCCCATCGGGCGCACGCGCTGCTGCTGCATGGTGCGCGCCATCAGCACGAACTCGTTGTAGTAGTGCGAGGGGATCACCAGGTCCGGCTGCAGCGAGCGCAGGCGCAGCACCACGTTGGACATGTCGCGCGCCGGCGTCGGGTGGGAGATCGTCTCGAGGATCTCGAAGCCCAGGCCCGGCAGCTTCTCCTGCATCACGCCCGCCAGCCCCGCGCCGAAGAGGCCGTCCTCATGCACCAGCGCGACGGTCTTCGCGGGGTTGCCCGCGGCCTCGTTGAGCTTGATGAGGTTCTGCAGCGCCACCTCGGTCGCCATCGAGAAGTTCGGCCCGAGGCGGAAGGTGTTGGAAAGCCCCCGGCCGGTGATCGAATCCGCCGTGGCGCTGTCGACCAGGAACGGCAGGTCGTAGCGCGCCGCCGCCTGGGTGGCGGTCAGCGAGATGCCCGAGGCGAAGCCGCCGCCGATGGCGACCACGCCCGCCTCGTTCAGCGCCTCGACCTCCTGCGCGCCGGCCTCGGCGTTGGACTTCGAGTCGCCCACCAGCAGCTCGATCTGCGCGCCGCCGAGCGCCTTGATGCCGCCGCCCGCGTTGATCTCGTCCACCGCGAACTGCGCGCCGATCGAGGCGAGGTCGCCCGCCTGCGCCAGGAAGCCCGACATCGGCTGCAGCAGGCCGATCTTCACCGTGGCCGGCTGCGCGCGCAGCACCATCGGCGCGCCCAGCGTGGCGGCCGCGGCGGCCGCGACGCCGCCCTTGAGGATCGTGCGGCGGGTCTGTCCCGTCATCTTGGTCATGAGCTTGCCTTCCTGTTGGCTCTCGCCATCTTCGCTCGAGGGAGGGAGGGGAGGGCGGCTTGAGCCGCGCTTGTGGTTAGGGATCGCAGGGGTCCGGCGTGCGCTCGGGCGGCGTCGGGGCGGCGGGCTTCCACCGCCCCCCCGCCGCGCCGCCGGTGCGCACCAGGTCCATCGACAGGTGGTAGCGGTCGGGCCGGTAGAGGGCCTGGAGATGCTCCAGCGCCTCCTCCTTCGGGCCGAACACCACGCGGGTCAGCGCCACCAGCGGCGAGCCGACCGAGACGCCCAGCGCCCCGGCCACCTCCGGCCCCGCCAGCACGGCCGAGATCTCCTGCGTGGCGCGGGCGGCGGCGAAGCCGGCGCGCTCGATCAGCGACAGCAGCGGCTCGCGGTTCATCTCGTCGCGGGTCCAGTCGCGGCCGATCCGCTCGGGCACATGCGCGGTGAGGTGAGAGAACGGCGCCCCGTCCACCAGCCGCACGCGGACCGAGCGCTGGACCCGCTCGTCCGCCTCCAGCCCCAGCGCCTCGCGCACCGGGGCGGGGGGGGCCATGTAGTCGAAGGCCATCAGGCGGGCCTCGGTCGAGCGGCCCATCTCGATGAGGTTGGAGAACACGTTGGAGACGTCGGCGATGGCCGCGCGCACCCGCGGCTGTCCCTCGCGCACATAGGTGCCGGAGCCCGCGCGCTTGATGATCAGCCCCTCTTCCGCCAGCCGCCCCAGGGCGCGGCGGATGGTGACGCGGCTGACCTCGTGATCCTCGGCCAGCGTCGGCTCCCCCGGCAGGCGCGCGCCCGCCGCCAGCTCGCCCGAGACGATCTGGTCGCGCAGCAGCAGGTAGACGCGCTGGGTCTTGAGGGGATCGGTGGCCTGTCTCACGAGGGGTCTTTCACCTGTCTTTCGTATGAGGCAAATCCTGTATGAAAGACGTGACAGGTTCCGTCAATACACTTATTGTCCGGACCCATCGAAACGGTCATACGCCTGTCACGAAGGGGCGCAGCGGCCGCCCTGCAGGAGAAAGAGACGCCCATGCCAGCCGACCGATCCGGCGAGTTTCCGCACGTTCTTTCGCCGCTGGACCTGGGTCCGATCCGCCTGCGCAACCGCATCGTGGTGCCGGCGCACACCACCAATTTCGGCGAGCATCACCTGCCCTCGCAGCGCCACCTGGACTACCATGTCGCCCGCGCGCGAGGCGGGGTCGGGGCGATCATCTTCGAATCGATCCGGGTGCACCTGAACTCGCTGGGCCGTCCGCAGGCGGTGCAGGGCTTCGACCCGTCCTGCATCGAGCCGTTCCGCCGAATCACCGAGGCCGTGAAGGCCGAGGGCGCGAAGATCCTCGGCCAGATCATCCACCTCGGCCGGCAGGTGGAGGGGGATTTCGAGCGCACCGTCTCCTGGGGCCCATCGGCCGTGCCGTGGTCGGGAACCGCCCTGCCGCCGCGCGAGATGGACCAGTGGGACATGGCCGAGGCGATCGAGGCCCACGTCGTCACCGCCCGCAACCTGGTCGCCGCCGGCTTCGACGGGATCGAGCTGCAGATGGCCCACGGCCACCTGATGCAGCAGTTCCTCTCGCCCCTCTCGAACAAGCGCACGGACGCCTATGGCGGCTCGCTCGAGAACCGCCTGCGCTTCCCGATCCGGGTGCTGGAGGCGGTGCGCGAGGCGATAGGTCCGGACCTCTGCCTCGGGATTCGCCTCTCCGGCGAGGAATGGATCGAGGGCGGCCTGCATATCGAGGAGGCCGAGCGCGCCGCGGTCCAGCTGGCCCAGGCCGCGCGCGTGGACTTCTTCAACGTCTCGCACTCGGCCTATCACGCGTCCTATTCGCTCGCGACGCAGATGGCGGACATGGCGATGGACCCCACGCCCTTCCGCGCCCTGCCCGCCCGGATCCGCGCCACGCTGCGCGCCAACGGCCAGGCCGCGCCGGTGTTCGCCGTGTGCCGCTTCACCTCGCTGGCCGAGGCCGAGGCCGCCATCGCCGACGGCACGGCCGACGCGGTGGCCATGGCCCGCGCCCACCTCGCCGAACCCGAGATCGTCAGGAAGACGGTCGAGGGCCGCGAGGACGAGATCCGCCCCTGCATCGCCTGCAACCAGGGCTGCGCCCAGAATCTCGAGCGCAACCTGCCGCTGAGATGTCTGGTCAATCCCATGGCCGGCGTCGAGGGCGAGTGGCCCGACCCCGAAACCCTGCCCGCCGAGACCCCCCGCAAGGTCCTGATCGTCGGCGGCGGCCCCGCCGGCATCGAGGCCGCCCGCACCGCCGCCGCGCGTGGGCACGAGGTCACCCTGTGGGAGGCCTCGGACCGTCTCGGCGGCCAGCTCAACTGGACCGAGGCGATGCCGAAACGCGCGAACTTCGGCAGGTTCCACGCGCACCAGCTCAAGGCGCTCGACCGCCTCGGCGTGACGGTGGACTGCAATCGCCGCGCCGACGCCGACGCGATCCGCGCCTTCGGCGCCGAGCGGGTGCTGCTCGCCACCGGCTCGGTCCCCACGCAGCCCGCCCTGCCCGGCGGCGCCCCGGTCGTCTCGCCGACCCGGGCCCTCGCCGACCCGGACGCGCTGGGCGAGCGCATCGCCTTCGTGGATCTGACCGGGGAGTGGACCGCCGTCTCGGTGATCGAGCGGCTGGCGGACCTCGGCAAGCAGGTCACCGTGGTCGTGGCGCCCGGCGCCTTCGCCTGGCGGACCACGATCTATTCCACCCTCGCTACCTCGAAGCGCCTGCGCGAGGCGGGCGTGCGCATCCGCACGATGCGGCGCGCGACCCACTGGGACGGCGCCACGCTGACCCTCGAAGACCTCTCCAGCGGCGAGACCGAGACGCTCACGACCCTCTCTTCCGTGGTCGTGGCCGATCACGCCGCCTCCGACCCGTCGCTGTGGCGGACGCTGCGGGCCGAGGGCCTGCCCGTCGTCCAGATCGGCGACGCCGTGGCCCCGCGCACCGCGGTCGAGGCCGTCTACTCCGGCCACAAGGCCGCAAGGGAAATCGCATGACCTATCTCGTCACCGGGGCCGGCGGCTTCGTCGGCCTCAACCTGGTCGAACACCTGCTCGGCGAAGGCCACCGGGTGCGCGCGCTCAACGACCGTCCCCTGCCGCAGGCGGCGCTGGCGCGGTTCTGCGGCCTGCCCGGCAAGGTCGAGATCCTGCGCGCCGACGTGCGCGACCGCGCCGCGGTCAACCTCGCGGTGCAGGGGGTCGAGGGCATCGTCCACGCCGCCGCCATCACGCTGGGTCCGAAAGCCGCGCTGACCCCGGCGCGCGTGGCGGTCGAGGTCAACACGCTCTCGACCGCGATCCTGCTCGACGAGGCGCGCAAAGCCGGCGTCGCCCGCTTCGTCTACCCCTCCTCCTCCGCCGTCTACGGCGCCGCCCCCTTCGACGGCGCCCCCGTGACCGAGGACCGCGAGCCGACCCCCGCCGGCCTCTACGGTTTCACCAAGCTCGCCTCCGAGGCGCTGGTCGCCGAGGCCGCCCGCGACGGGCTGACCGCCGTGCGCGCCCGCATCACCGCCCTGTTCGGCCCGTGGGAGCATGACACCAGCGTGCGCGAGACCCTCTCGCCCCCGTTCCAGACCGCGAAACGCATCCTCGCGGGCCTGCCGGTGGCGATGTCGCCGGCGGGCGGGCGCGACTGGACCTCGGCGCGCGACATCGCCCGCGCCCTGGCCGTGCTGCTGCAGGCCGAGAGCCTGCCCCACGACGTCTACAACCTCTCCGCCGGCGCCTGCTGGCGACCCTGCCTGCTGGCGCAGGCGCTGGGGCGGCGGATGCCGGCCGCCTGGTCGATGACCGAGGCTGCGACCGACGAGGGCGATCTCGCCTACAACGACGACCTGACCCGCAGCCGCGCGCCGATCAGCGCCGCGCGCTTCGCGGGCGACTTCGACTTCCGGTTCATGACCCCCGAGGAGGCCGCCGAGGACTATGCCGCCTGGCTGGAGGCGCTCGGCCCCGCCGCCTTCGCCTCCCTCTGACAGGAGATCCCTGCGTGAAGATCCTCTACACCGCCGAAGCCCATGCCACGGGCGGGCGCGCCGGAACCGCCTCGACCCCCGACGGGGCGCTGGACCTGGCGCTGGTCAAGCCGAAGGCGATGGGCGGCCCCGGCGTCGGTGGAACCAACCCCGAGCAGCTCTTCGCCGCCGGCTACGCCGCCTGCTTCGTCTCGACCCTCGACTTCCTGGCGAAGCAGGCCAAGGTCGAGATCGGCGCCCCCTCGGCCGTCGCGAAGGTCTCGATCGGGCCGAACGAGGACATCCCCGGCTACGGCCTCGCCGTCGAGTTGGCGGTGACCGTCCCGGGCGTGGAGCGCGAGCAGGCGCAGGCGCTCGTGGACCTCGCCCACCGCACCTGCCCCTATTCCAACGCCACCCGCGGCAACATCGAGGTGACGGTGACGCTCGCCTGAGCTTGCGAGGGGCGGCGCCGCCGCCCCCTCGACACCGGCCCCCCGCGACCCGATTTCCCTCCCCGAGGAGGCGCCCGCCATGACCCGACCCCGCACGCTGTTCGACAAGATCTGGGACCCGCACGTCGTCCATGACCGCGAGGACGGCCAGTCGCTCCTGTGGATCGACCGGCATTTCGTGCACGAGGGCTCCCACCACGCCTTCGCCAAGCTGCGCGAGCGGGGGGCAAGCGTCTCGCGGCCCGAGCTGACCATCGGCATCGCCGACCACTACGTGCCGACGCGGGTGCGCGACCTCGGCCGGGCGGATCCGCAGATCGCCGACATGGTGCGCCGGCTGGAGGCCAATACCGCCGAGCAAGGCGTGCGCCTCTTCGGCCTCAACGACCCGCGGCAGGGCATCGTCCACGTCATGGGCCCCGAGCAGGGTTTTACATTGCCCGGCCTGACCATGGTCTGCGGCGACTCGCACACGTCCACGCATGGCGCCTTCGGGACCATCGCCTTCGGCATCGGCGCCTCGGAGGTCGCGCATGTGCTGATGACCCAGACGCTCTGGCAGCGCCGCCCGAAGCGGATGCGGGTGCGCTTCGACGGTCGGCTGGCGCCCGGCATCACCGCCAAGGACATGGCGCTGGCCTTCATCGCGACGGTCGGCGCGGACGGCGCCCGCGGCCACGCCATCGAATACGCCGGCGAGGCGGTGCGGGGCCTGTCGATGGAAGGCCGGCTGACGCTGTGCAACCTGTCCATCGAATCCGGCGGCCGCTGCGGGATGGTCGCCCCGGACGAGACCACCTTCGCCTTCGTGAAGGGCCGGCCCTACGCCCCCTCCGGCGATCTTTTCGAAGCCGCTGTCGAGGCCTGGTCCGCCCTGCCCTCCGACCCCGACGCCGAGTTCGACCGCGAGGTGGTCATCGACGCCGCCGCCATCGCCCCCACCGTCACCTGGGGCGTGTCGCCCGAGGACGCCCTGCCCATCGACGCCACGGTCCCCGACCCCGCCCGGATCGCCGACGCCTCGCGCGCCGCCCACGCCCGCGAGGCCATCGACTACATGGGCCTGCGCCCCGGCCAGCGCCTGACCGAGGTCGCCGTCGACCGGGTCTTCATCGGCTCGTGCACCAACGCCCGGATCGAGGACCTGCGCGCCGCCGCCGCCGTCCTGAAGGGCCGCCGCGCGGCGGTTCCGGGCCTGGTCTCCCCCGGCTCGATGATCGTCAAGGCCCAGGCGGAGCAGGAGGGGCTGGACCGGATCTTCACCGAGGCGGGGCTGGAGTGGGTCGCCTCGGGCTGCTCGATGTGCGTGGGCATGAACGGCGACATCGCGGCCCCGGGGGAGCGCTGCGCCTCGACCACCAACCGCAACTTCAAGGGCCGCCAGGGGCCCGGCGCGCGCACCCACCTGATGAGCCCGGCGATGGTCGCCGCCGCCGCCGTCGCCGGCCGCCTCGCCGACCTGCGCGAGATCCTGGGGGAGCCCGCCTGATGCAGCCCTTCGTCAAGCTGACCGCCGCCGCCTGCCCGCTGCCGCTGTCCAACGTCGACACCGACCAGCTGATCCCGGCCCGCTTCATGTCGCGCCCCCGCTCGGCAGGCTACGGGGAGTTCCTTCTTCACGACCTGCGCCGGGACGCGGCCGGGGCGCCGGACCCTGCCTTCCCGGTCAACGCCCATGCCGGCGCCCGGATCCTGGTCGCGCGGCGCAACTTCGGCTGCGGCTCCTCGCGCGAGGCGGCGGTCTACGCGCTCGCCGACTTCGGCTTCGCCTGCGTGATCGCGCCCAGCTTCGGGGACATCTTCGCCTCCAACGCGGTCAACAACGGCCTGCTGCCCGCCACGGTCGAGGAGGCGGAGGCCGAGGCGCTGCTCGGCGCGCTGGAGACCGGCGGGGACCTGACCGTCGACCTCGAGGCGCAGGAGATCCGCGGCGCGGGCGCGCCGGTCCGTTTCTCGGTGGACCCGGTGTGGCGCACCAAGCTGCTCAACGGCTGGGACGACGTGGACCTGACCCTGTCGCACGCGCAGGCCATCGCCGCCTTCGCCCGCACCGATGCCGAGGCGCGCCCCTGGGCGCAGCTGCCCGAAGGCTGACCGCCTGCGGCCCCTCGCACGCCGGATGGCGCGCGCCTGCGGGCGGTCGCGACCCCATCCCGCGCGGTCCCCGCGTGCGGGCCAGGCCAGGCTCTGCCGCGGGGCCCGCGCTCACTCCCGGGGGTAGAGGGGCGAGTCGGCGGGCCGGGCGCGGTCGACCAGCGCGCGCAGGGCCGGAAGGTCGCGCGCCACCAGCGGATCGTCCCAGGGGGGCGCCGCGGCGGCGGCCTGCCCGGCCCCGTCGAGGGTCGCCGCCGCGTGCATGTCGATGCACCGGGCGACGGCGGCGATCTCGACGAAGCCGAAGGAGGCGCCGCTGCCCGAGATGCGATGGGTCTGCATCCGCAGCAGGTCCCAGACGCCGGCGGGATCGGCCCGGCCCTTTCGGCCGTCCTCCAGCGCCGCCTCCATCTCGGAGGTCATCACGCCCATGTTCTCCACGAAGGAGGCGATCAGCTTGCGCAGCTCGCCCCGAAGGCCGGCGTCGATCATGGCGCGTCCAGCTCCGCCCAGATGCCTCGCACCCGCTCCGCCAGGGTCATCGGGTCGAAGGGTTTGACGATCACGTCGCAGGCCCCCAGCGCGCGGAAGCGGGCGATCTCGGCGGGCTGCGCCTTGGCGGTCATGAAGGCGACCGGCAGGGACGCGAGATCGGGGTGCGCGCGCAGCGCGGCCAGCACCTCGGGGCCGTCGAGCCCCGGCATCATCACGTCCAGCAGCACCAGGTCCGGCCCGAACCCCGGCAAGCCCTCCAGCGCGGCGGGGCCGTCGGGGTAGACCTGCACCTCGAACCCGCCGAGGCGGGTGAGCGTCAGCTCGCAGATCCGGCGCAGGTCCGGCTCGTCCTCGACGCAGGCGATGCGGGTCAGGTCACGGCCGGGCGGCGGCATCGGATGTCTCCCTGTCCTGGGATCCCGGCGCCAGGGGATCGGGCGCCTCGGGCTTCACGTCCTCGCAGTCTCGCGAGCCGGCGGCGCTTGCGTCCGCGCCGGCGGCCGCGGCCCCCGTCTCCTGCGGCGCGGCGGCGTGGGCCCGGCGGGCGAGCAGCCCCGCAAGCGCGTCGGCCAGCGCCGTGGGGTCGATGACCGATTTCACGAACGCGGCGTCGACCTCCCGACGCAACGAGCCCAGCGCCTCCTCCACCGAGTAGACCAGCACCAGCGGGCCGTTGGGACGGGAGTTGCGAATCGCCCCCATCAGGCTCTCGCCCCGTCCGTCGGGCAGGCGCAGGTCGAGGATCACCGCGTCCCAGGCGCCGGTTTCGAGCATCGTGCGCGCCGCCGCGCAGCTGGGCGCGCGGGCGGTCGTGGCGAGCCCCGCGAGCGCGCGCGCCATCAGGTGCGCCTGGTCGTCGTCGTCCTCGCACAGCAGCACCCGCGCGTCGGGGCCCAGCCGCCCGGCGAGCGTGCGGCGAAGATGCTCGGGGTCGATGCGCTCCGAGGGCCATTGCAGCACCTCGACCGGGTGGGCGGGCGGCGGCCCCTCGTGCGTGTCGTCGACGGCGAGCGGGGCGAGCAGGATCGCGCGGACCGCCCCCACGGGATCGAGCCGGCGCAGCTCCTCGAGGATGCGGCGGCAGTCGGCGGCGGCGCCGTCGCCGTCCATCACCACCGCCGCAGGCACGCCGGCGGCCAGGACCTGGAGGGCGACCTCGACGGCGTCGGCGCGCTCGGTCCTGCGGCCCGTCGCCTCGACCGCGCGCGCCAGGGCGTCGCGCCGCTCGGGGTCGCGGGCGAAGACCAGCGTCGGCGGATCGCGCCAGACGTCGGCGTGCTCCGCCTCGGGGTCGACCGCCTGGGCGGGCAGGCGGAAGGCGAAGATCGAGCCGCCCTCGGGCG